>NZ_JABXEO010000002.1:0-219981 GCF_013372585.1 Myxococcus sp. AM010 | reverse complement strand
GCACCTGCAACACCGGCAGCAGCCCGGCGCCGTCGCGCCCGCGCCCCAGCCGGCGCAGGCTGGCGGCCCGGTGCCTCGCGTGGCCCCGGTGGCCGTGGCGCCGCCGCCGCGCGTGGAGCCGGCCCCCATCCCCGTGCCCCAGCCCGGACCGACCCTGCTGGGCCCCGCCAGCGCCCTGGCGCCGGGCGACATGTTCGACCACGCCCGCGCCGCCGAGGCCGCGTTCATGACGGGGGACTACACCACCTGCGTCACCGCCTGCACGGACGCCATCCGGCGCGCGCTGGCCTTCGCGGGCGAAGGTTCCCTGGGGCAGCAGGCCTTCCTGCTCCGCGTGGACGGCGCCGACCTGCTCCGGCTCCAGGGCCTGGCCACGCAGCAGCACCTGCGCGTGGATGACGCCGCCTTCTCCCTCTATGTGATGATGCAGGTCTTCATCCGGCTCAACGCGGTGGGCCTGCCCAACGCGGAGTAGCCTCCGCCCCGCTCAGCGCGGGGAGACGAACTGCAGCAGCCCCATGCGCTGCAGCTTCGCCAGCGTCTTGAGCGTCTCCAGCTCCCGGGCCGGACTGGCCAGCACCAGCGTGGACACGTCCCAGGTGCCGTTCACCAGCCCGGCAATCTGCCGCTCCTCGGGCTTGAGCAGCGCCTGCCCCTGCGGGTCGTGAATCATGAGGGGCACCATCAGGGGCGGCATGTCCGCGTAGAGCGCCGCCACGTGCTCGCGCTGCACCAGCCGGGCGAACTCGCGCACGCGCCGGTCCGCCGGGTCGCTGGCCAGCAGGGACGCGCAGACGATGCCCGCGGCGTCGTACTGGCCCTCGCGCATCAGCACCGCGCCCTTCTCCAGCATCTCCGCCACCGGATCCGCCTCCACCTGCGGCGCCCCGTCCACCTCCACCAGCTTCGACCGCAGCAGCTCGTGTACCCGCCGCGTCACCGAGGAGCGGGACACGCCCATGGACAGGCGCAGCCGCCCCAGGTTCTGCGGCGACGTGCACAGCCCCAGGATGATTCGGTGCATCAGCGGCTGGCTCGGGCTCGGCGGCGCCAGCGCGCGCACGCTGAGCGCGTCGATGGGCAGCGCCTTGTCCACGTCGGACTGCTCGTCCACCCAGCGCAGGGACTCGAAGAGCAGCTCGCGGATGCCCATGTCGGACGGCACCCAGTCCTCACCGGAGCGGTCCGCGTCCTCCGTCCAGTGGAAGGTGCCCCGGCCGGCGATGGTCAGGTCCATCATCGCGGCGAACAGCTCCTCGCGGCCCAGGTCGCGAATCCACCGCGCCTGGATGCCGTGGATGTCGAACGCGGCGTCCACGTCCGGGGTGCGCGCCAGCTCGTCGAAGCCGGCCAGCACCTTCGTCCCCGACGCCAGCTTGGACAGCGTGAGCAGCCGCGCCACGCGTCCGCGCAGCCCTTCGGCGGCGGTTGCACCCACCTGACCGGAGAGCAGGAAGAGCTTGCGCTCGCCCGCCTCCCACGAAAGCTGGAGCGTCCCCGTCTTGCGGGAGCTGTCCAACCATTGAAGGAACTCAGGGAGCGGATAACTGAAGAGGTCGCCGTGGAGGGCCATGTGTGTCGGATTCGAGGATACAGTCCCCAGCCGTGCGCGTCGCGCTCCTGTTCATCGATGGTGTGGGCATTGGCCGGAAGGACCCGGCCGTGAATCCGCTCGCCCACCGGGAACACCTGCTATCCCACTTCGAGGACGCCCCCAGCCCGCCCCTGCCTCACGGGGGCCGCTGCATCCCCACGGACACCACCTTCGGTGTCCCCGGCCGGCCCCAGTCCGCGTCCAACCAGACGGCCATCCTGACAGGAGACCCGGCGCCCGTGCTGCTGGGCCGCCACGTCCTCGGCTACCCCAACGCGCCGCTGCGGGGGTTGATGGCGGACCGCTCCATCGTCCGGCGGCTGGGCGCGGCGGGCCGCACCGCCACCTTCGCCAACGCCTACCCCGCCCCCTATCTGGACGCGCTGGGGGTTCCCCGCCGGCCCAGCACGTCCCCGCCGGAGTTCGTCCTCTCCCCGGAGTCGCTCCGCAAGGTGAAGCCCTCCGCCTCCAAGCTGGCCTTCGCCGCGGGGGGCGTCCCCCTGCGGACGCTCGATGACGCCCGCGCCGGGGAGGGCCTCACCCACGACATCACCGGCGCCAGCGCCCGTGCCTACGGCCTGCCCGCGCCGCTGCGCTCGCCCGAGCAAGCCGCCGCCGTGTTCTGGGACATCGCCTCAGGCGCGGATTTCACCTTCTTCGAGCACTACCTGGCGGACGAGGCCGGCCACGCCCAGGACTGGACGGCCGCCCTGGCCGCGCTGGACGCGTTCGACGCCTTCACCCGCGCGCTCGTGGCCACGCGCCCCGCCGAGGCCCGGGTGCTCGTCTGCAGCGACCACGGCAACGTGGAGGACCTCTCCATCCGGGGACACACGCTTCACCCCGTGCCCGTGCTCTACTTCGGCCCGCCCGCGCCCGAGGTGGAGTCCTTCTCCACCGTGGCCGATGTCGGACGCGCGGTGCTTCGCTGGTTGGGTGCGGAGTGAGTCAGGCGTCACCCGCAGCAAGGTTGCGTCGCGGCAGTCCCGGCTGGGCAGCGGCGCTGCTCGTCCTGGGGCTGCTCACCGGCTGCGCCGCCTCCCAGAGCGCCCGCGTGCTCGGCGGCCGGGGCACCGGCATCGACGTCGAATACCAGCCGCGCGACACCGAAGCGGCCGTGCAGGTGAGGCTCGCCGTCGAACGCGCCATTCCCCGTCTCCAGCGCTGGGGCACCTTCGACGACACCGTCACCATCGTTGTCCACCCCAACCACGCGGCCCTGGAACGCGCCGCCAACCGCCCGGGCCATGACTTCCTTCGCGCCTGGGCGCGCTACGAGCAAATCGAGCTGCAGAGCCCTCGTACCTGGACGTCCCGGGGCGCCAGCCAGGGCCAGGTGGACGAGCTGCTCCTGCACGAACTCACCCACAGCCTCATGTACCAGGTGGCCTCGGACCGGCTCGGCTGGACGCGCAAGCGGATTCCCCTCTGGTTCCGCGAAGGCATGGCCTCCTACACCGCCGAACAGGGCTACCGCGTCTCCAGCCTGGACGACCTGGAGCACTACTGGCGCCAGCACCCCAACGCCGACCCCCTGTCGCAAGCCGACGCGCTCTACCAGTCCGAGAGCGGCGTCGTGTATGGCGCCGCCCACCACGCCTTCACCTTCCTGGCGCGCCGCTATGGCGAGGACACCATCCGGAGGGTGCTGCGCGGCATGAGCCAGGGCCCGGACTTCGACAGCGCCTTCCAGCGCGCCGTGGGCGTCCCCCAGGAGCGCTTCCTCCAGGACTTCCGCCGGTACGTGCGCCTGCGCGGCTTCAAGGGCGCCAGACAGCTCCACCCGGCGCGTCCCCGGCCCGCGAGCCCCATCCCCATCGCACCCTTACCTACCCCGCAGTGAGGCGCGGCTGCGTCCCTGCATTTTGCAAAAGTGCACATTGGATGCAGTGTATAGAGACGCGAATATATTTCTCACTGGATGGGAAACCGGTAGCCGCGGGGCGTCGTCGGCCTCGGTTCGCGAGGGGCACACCATGGAGCAGGAGGACACGCCGAAGCCTCGGTCCGGCGCGACGTCGGACGGACCAACGCTGCTGGAGCGCATGCGGGCCTCGCTCGCCGCGCTGGAGCAGCTGGCGCCGCCTGCGCGCGCGGACCTTCCCGCGGACGTCCGCGAGGCGCTCCAGCGTGAGACGGCCACCCTTCAGCAGGTGCGGGGCGAACTGGAAGCGCTGCTGTCGCGGGAAGCCCTGACGCGTGAGGAACGGTCCGCCCGGCTGAGCATGGAGCAGGGGCGCGAGCAGCGGACGCATCCGCTCAACCTCCTCGCCGCGGGGGTGGCGCACGAAATCAACAACCCGCTCGCGTACACGATGGGGAACATCGAGTACCTGCGGCAGCGGCTTCCCTGCCACACCCTGCCCGCCCCGCTGGCCGACGAGTGCCAGCAGGTACTGGAGGAGGCGCTGGAAGGCGCGCGGCACATCCGGCGCATCGTGGCGGACCTCCGCGCCCTCTCCCAGGGTGACACCAGCGCCGACGAGCCCGTGGACCTCCCGGCCGTCCTGGAGCGCACGCTGCGCATGGCGGCGACGCACCTGCGCCACCGAGCGCGCGTGGTGCGGGACTATGGGCCGGACGTGCCTCGCGTCCTGGGCACGCCCACCAAGCTGGGCCAGGTCGTCCTCAACCTGGTGGTCAACGCGGCGCAGGCCTTTCCCGAAGGGCGCGTCTCGGAGAATCAGCTGACGCTCTCCTTGCGCGAGGAGACCGACGCGGTGGTGCTGTCCGTCACCGACACTGGCCGAGGCATCCCGCCGGAGATACTCCCCCACGTCTTCAACCCCTTCTTCACCACGCGCGGCGAGGGCATGGGCATGGGGCTGCCCATCTGCCGCGAAATCGTCACGTCGCTGGGCGGAGACCTCCGCATGCACAGCGAGCCCGGCAAGGGCACCACCGTGGAGGTGACGCTGCGGCGCGCCGCGCGACCCGCGCCGAAGGTGGCCTCACGCGAAGCCGCGCCCACGCACCGGCGCATCCTGGTGGTGGACGACGAGCCCCGGGTGGTGGACCTGCTCCGCCGCCTCATGCGCGGCCATGAGCTGGTCTCCGCGGCCAACGGCCGGGAAGCCCTGGAGCGGCTGCGCGCCACCCCGGACTTCGACGTCATCCTCTGTGACTTGATGATGCCGGAGCTGACCGGCATGGACGTCTACGAGACGGTGCGTACGACGTGGCCGGGCCTGCACGAGCGCATCGTCTTCATGTCGGGCGGCGTCTTCTCGGTGGAGATGCAGCGCTTCCTCAAGCAGGTGAAGAACCCGCTGCTCACCAAGCCCTTCGAGCCCCAGCGGCTTCAGGGCGTGCTGGCGACCGCCCACGAGCGGCTGGGGCACTGAAGGCGCGAGGGCTACGGCTTCGCCGCCGGGGACTCCAGCGCCGCCGGGCTGGTGAGAATCGGCGGGCGGTCCTTCCCCTCCATGGTGCGCTGGAGCTCCAGCTCCTGGAGCAGCATGGCCGGCGCCACGGTGGACACCGGGACGTTGCCACTCTCCGCGCCGCAGAAGCCGTTGAAGATGCCGGGCTTCTGCCCCGAGGCGAGGATGCGGTTCACCGCCGACAGCGGAGTGCCCACGATTTCCACGCCGCGCACCAGCGTCTCCTTCCCCGTCTTCACGTCCACCCGGTACACCATGCGCGGCACGCCCTTGAAGGCCTGGTAGCCGTAGCCGGACGTGTTGGTGTTGCCCCCGGTGATGTCGCGGATGATGAGGCCGAACGGCTTGCCCTGGCGCTTCGCCTCGGCGATCAGGCGCTTCTTCAGCTCCGCGTCGCTCACGCCATTCGTACTCTCCACCAGCAGGTTCGCCATGCGCGCCACCGGCTTCAGGTTGCCCTGGCTGCGGCCATGGCCGTTCGACTGGAGGAAGCCCTCCACCGGCCGGCGCCCCTGGAGGTAGTTGCGCAGCACGCCCTTCTCCACCAGCGTCACCCGCTGGCCGCGCACGCCCTCCTCGTCGAAGAGGTAGTAGCCGTTGAGCGGCTCGTCCTGGAGCACGCGCCGCGTCGGGTCGTCGTGAATGGAGATGAACGCCGGCAGCACCTGCTTGCCCACCTGGCCCTTGAACGTCTTGCCCTCGTTGTCACCCTCCTGCCGGTCTCCCTCCAGCCGGTGGCCCACCGCTTCGTGGAAGAGCACCCCGGCCGCCTCCGGCGCGAGGATGGCGGGGCCCGTGTACGGGTCGATGGCGGGCGCCGCGCGCAGGGCCAGCAGCTCCCGGATGACGTCATCCGCCGCCTTGTCCAGGCGCGCCGCGTCCGGCAGCCCCGCTTCGGTGGGCACGTAGAAGTTGCGTGAGTTGTCCAGCAGCTGCCCGTCCGGCGCGCGGGTGACGGCGGAGACATGCAGGCCGTACAGCGTCTCCTCGGTGATGATGCGGCTGCCTTCCGAGGAGACGAACAGCCGCGTCACCTTGTCCTTGGTGACGCGCACCTCCGAGTCGAACAGCTCCGGGTGCGCGTTGAAGCGCGCCGACACGTCGCGGGCCACCTTCACCCAGCGCTCGCGGTCGAACGGAGCCTTCATCGGCGGCGCCACGTGCTTCACCGGCTTCTCGCGCGTGAAGGACGGCGGGCGCTTCGGGTCCTCCACCGCGTAGACGCCCTCGCCCTTCTTCTTCAGGTACTGGAACAGCGCGGACTTGTACTTCTCATCGGTGATGAGCCACAGCGACGTGCGCAGCGCCAGCGGCGAGTCGTCCAGCGGGCCCTCCTTGCGCGACACGTAGCTGGTGCCCTTGGTCGAAAAGCTGAACTCCAGCCCCTCCGCCACCGAGCTGTCGAAGTCGTAGTCACCGACGCGCACGTCGACGTACAGCTTCCGCTCGCGGTAGCCGTCGTCCATGAACAGCGCCCCGTAGCGCGCGGAGATCGCGTGCTGTTCGTAGTCCTTGAGCTGGTAGCTCATGAAGTACGGGGGTTCGTGGTTCTGCATCTTCAGCTGCTGGTGGTTGCGCGCCAGCTCAGCGGACATCGCCTCGAGCAGCTTCACACGCGCATCCGGCACGGGCGCCGCCGCCGTCAGCAGCGCCCAGAGTGCCAGCAGGGGAAACACGGTTCGAAGGAGGGATTGCACGCCCCGACACTAGCCCATCCCCTCCACGATACGAGCAGCTCCGCGCTCACGGACGCCGCGAAGGCGGAATCCGTGAACGAGAGGCCCCCCGCCCGGAGGGTCGGTTTCCGGGCGAGCGGCGGATGACTGTCAGGCCTTCGTCACTTTCTCACGGCCCTTGCTGACACCCTTGGTGGCGTTGCGCGTGTCGATGACGACCTTCGAGCGGTCCACCACCATGGCGTAGTCGATGTCCGAGTGGTCCGTGAGGATGAGGACCGCGTCGTACTGGCCCAGCGCCTCCGGATTCAGCGGCACGGACTTCATCTCCATGTTGAAGCCGTGGCCCTTGTGCAGCTCCGGGACGTACGGGTCGTGGTACGCCAGGTCCGCGCCCTTCTCCGCCAGCAGCGTCAAGATGCGCAGCGACGGACTCTCACGCATGTCATCGATGTCCTTCTTGTACGCCGCCCCCAGGCAGAGGACCTTCGCGCCGTTGAGCGTCTGCTTGTTCTTGTTCAGCGCCTCCATCGTGCGCTGCACCACGTAGTACGGCATCTGCCAGTTCACCTCGCCGGCCAGCTCGATGAACTTGGTGTGGAACTCGTACTCGCGCGCCTTCCACGTCAGGTAGAACGGGTCAATGGGGATGCAGTGCCCACCGAGGCCCGGGCCCGGGTAGAAGGGCATGAAGCCGAAGGGCTTGGTGCTCGCCGCCTGGATGGCCTCCCACACGTCCACGCCCATCCGGTCGCAGAGCATCTTCATCTCATTGACCATGGCGATGTTGACGCAGCGGAAGATGTTCTCCAGCAGCTTCGTCAGCTCCGCCACGCGGGTGGAGGACACCGGCACCACTTCCTTCAGCGCGCTGCCGTAGAGGGCCGCGGCCACCTCGGAGCACGCGGGCGAGTAGCCACCGACGATCTTCGGAATCGTCTTGGTGTTGAAGCTCTTGTTGCCCGGGTCTTCACGCTCGGGGCTGAAGGCCAGGTAGAAGTCCTCGCCTGCCTTGAGGCCGTTCTTCTCCAACAGCGGCTTGAGCACCTCCTCCGTCGTCCCCGGGTACGTCGTGGACTCCAGGATGAACAGCTGTCCCCGGCGCACGTGCGGCGCGAGCGCCTCACCCGTCTGGATGATGTAGCTCATGTCCGGCTCACGCGACGCGGTGAGCGGCGTGGGCACGCAGATGATGACGCAGTCCATGTCCTTCGCCTTGGCGAAGTCCGTGGTGGCCTTCAGCTTGCCTGACTTGCTCAGCTCCGACAGCGGAGCGCTGGGGATGTGCTTGATGTAGCTCTCCCCCTTCTCAATCTTGTCAATCTTCCGCTTGTCGATGTCGAGCCCCATGACGGGGAAGCCCGCCTCCGCGAAGGCCATGCCCAGCGGAAGACCGACGTAGCCAAGTCCGACCACACCCACCCTCGCGTCCCGCTTCTTGATGCGCTCCAGCAGCGGGCTGCTCACCATCACCCTCATCGTCCTCACCTCTCCTCATGCGACGTGCCGTCAAGACGGTCACGCCCCGACCCGACACTCAGCGAAAAACGACCACCCACCTCAGCCACGCCGGAGGCGTCACCCGCCCCCGGAACTCCACCGCCAGCGACGGCACCACCCGCCCGTATCCTGGCGAATACCTCGACGGCACCAACCGCGCCGTCAGTCCCTGCTCCAGCACCACCCAGGCGAGCGGGGCCCCCTCCGGGCCCAGCTCCACCACGAGCGGCTCGAACGACACCGGCTCCTCCATCACACGACCCGCGCGTGACAGGACCTGCGCTTGAGGCGACACCACTCGCGCCTGTTCATCTGGCAGATGGAATCTGCCCACCACGTCATGCCGGCCCATGCCCACGAAGCGATCACGTCCGGCCAGAGCGCGCTCGCCCCGGTCCAGCCGGAACGTGCGCTCGATTCCCACGGGCGCGGCCAGCCGGCGGTAGCCGTCGTGCCGCACCAACAACCTGTCCACCGACTTCCCCGGCAGGAAGGCCACCACCCGCGCCCGAGCCTCCTCCGGCAGCGCGAACAGCCGCGCCGCGTCCAGGGGCGCCTGCTCCGCGCCATCCACCTGCACCGTGTTGTGCGCGGCCGTTCCGCGGAACCAGTTCCGCAGCGCGGGCTCACGCGTATAGGTGCCGGTGCCTGGATCCACGATGACGGGACGCCCGTCGACGTGGAGCTCGAAAGAAAGCTTGTCGTTGTGGCTGTGTCCCCCGACTCCGCCTTGTCCCTGCTTGCCGGCGCTGACAGTGATAACGACACCCGCGCCGCGCAAGATGTGAAAACCACCCTCCGGAAAGCTCACCGACACGGGCTCGGGCGCGGGCGCGAGCGCGGCGAAACGCGCCTGCCCGGCGCGGCCCAGCAGCCACGCGGCCTCGTCCACGAGCTCGCCACCGCCCAGGCCCGCATCGCCGAAGAGCGCCGCGCCCAGGCCCACCAGATAGCCGTGCGCGTTGTCCTCGCGCTCGCGCAGCGGGAAGACGCGGCCGGAGTCGTTGTCGCCAATCTGCGGCGCCAACCCCTGCTCGGAGCACCACGCGCGCACGGCGTGGAACATGCGACGCAGCCGGGACTCGTACCTGGGTCCCAGCGGCACACCCGCGCCGCGCGCGGCGAGGTACGCCAGCGTGAACAGCTCCACCGACAGGCGATGATAGGGAATGGAGCCCTCGAAGGACGTGCCCTCGAGGTGCACCTGCTTCTCCATCTGTTCCCGCAGCCCGCCCACCGCCAGCGACACCTGCTGCGGCGCGCCCGGCAGCTCCGGGAAGAGCAGGCCCACCACCAGCAGGCCCACGTAGTTGGAGACCAGGTGGTTGTTGGGCACCGCGCCGCGGTCCTCCAGGTGGGCCTCCACCCAGGCGGTGTGCTCGGCCAGCGCGCTCAGCACCGGCACCAGGAAGTCCGGCCGGGCCACCGCGGGCGCGGCGGAGAACATGGCCAGCGCCTGCGCCAGGTTCGCGGCGCGCAGCGCCACCTCCATGGCGCACGTCCAGTGCACGCCCCGCCCCACGGGGTTCGCCTGGAGGAAGTCCAGCACCTGCGCCACGAAGGCCTCCGCCAGTCGCGCGCGCACGTCGGCGGCCGTCTCCACCCAGTAGCCCTGGCCCAGCGCCACGACGCTGTCGAGCCGGCCCATCACCCACGGGTACTTCGGATCGCTCCCCGTCACGGCGAGCGACAGGCGCTCCACGGGCTCCACCGGATAGCGGTGGCCGCTGACCGGGTCCAAGGACCAGTCCACGGGACGGCCCTCGCCGAAAGCCACCGGGGTGCCGAAGACGTCCCACTCCTGGCGAAGCGCGGCCTGGGCACGGGCCCGCGCGCGCTCCAGGCCGCCGGGCACCGCGGCGAGCGCCTCCAGCACGGACGCGCGCTGGGAGACTTCACACCAGATGCGTGAGGTGCGCTGGCCCAGCGCCAGCTCCACCAGCTCCGCGCCATCCGCCGCGCCGTAGCACTCGAGGAGCTGCACCTCGTCCGCGCGCTCACGCCGACGATAGAGCGCCTGCCGCGCCACACCTTGGACACGCCGCACCGCGCTGCGCGCCAGTGCGCCTGGTGCAAGTCGAGCGATCGCCGCGTAGTAATCGAGAGTCCCCATTCGCCCCTTCCGCCACCCGTGCCGGATGCCGTTAGCAAGTGCCTGGCCAGGGGGGCTTTCTCAGGAGTTGAGCGGGGTTGCGCGGCGGCTCCGTTCCCCCTGACGGTAAAAAGTGGGGGGTTCACACGCCCTGCAGGGAAAAGGATTTCCGATTCGTGGCCGCCCGGCTCCCACCCTGAGCAGTGTTGCGGCGCGCGCGTGGCGTGCCCATACCTTCCCGTGTGCTGGCAGGTGCTTGGACGGGGTGGCGCATCGGCAACGAGTCCGATGCAGGGGTGGAACAGACGCTGGCGGCGGTCGCCGAGCGTGCCTTCCGCTGTGGTGCTCGTGCGGGCTTGGAGTCCCTGGTGCGCGAGGCCCAGCGGATGACGGGCGCTTCCGGAGCGGCCTTCTATGACGGGCGCGTCTGCGTCGCGGCGACAGGGGTCGTCACGGCCACGCGCGGCAGGGGAAGGGTGAGCCGTCGGCCGGCCCTGGTGGTGTGGCCCGAACGGCCCACCGGCCGGGACGCGCGGGTGCTCGCGCGGCTGTCGGCCCTCGGCGCAGTGCTGCTCGCGGCGCATGCCCGCGAATCGGACGCGGCGGCGCGGCACGTGCACCTGCTGAAGACGCAGCGGCGATTGGAGCGGCAGGTGGTGAACCAGGAGCACCGGCGCTCCCGGGCTTCACACGACCTCAGGACACCATTGATGGTCATCAAGGGATACGTGGACATGATGCTGAAGGGAACGGCGGGCGGGCTGACGGCCCCCCTCCAGCGCTACCTGGAGCGGCTGCGCCGCTCGGCGGACGACCAGAGCGCCATCATCGAGCGCCGGCTGGCGAAGGTGCGGGACGAGGGCGTGGAGGACCTGCGCCCCATGTTGCGCACGGCCTTCATCCCCGCCGCGCGCGGCCAGCGCGGCGTGGACACGACGCTGACGCTTCCGGACCGGCCCGTGGCCATCTCCGGCTCCCGGGATGACGTGGAGCTGCTGGTGCGCACGCTGGCCCGCGCGGTGGCGGCGTCGGGCGCGCCCGCGGCGGTGCGCGTGGAAGCCGCGGGGGACGCGGGCGTGTGGCAGCTGCGCGTCAACCTCCGGAGTGGCAAGGCGCTGCCGGACAAGACAGTCACGCTGCTGCGGCACCTGACGCAGCGGCTGCGGGGAGGCCTCTCGTCGCCGGAGGAGACCGGCAACGGTTGGGTGGTCCACCTGCCGGTGGACGACACCGTGCCCGTGGCGCCGCGCGACGCGTGAGGCGCGCCGCCGTCAGGACGCGGGCAGCAGCTGGCGCACCAGCTCCAGCAGGCGGCCTCGCTCCACCTCGCGCTTGACGAGGTACCCGTCCGCGCCCGCCTCCAGACCGGCGGCGCGGTCCTCGGGACTGTCGAGCGACGTCACCAGGATGATGGGCGTGCGGTGCAGCTGCGGGTGCGACTTGATTCGCCGCGCCAGCCCCACGCCGTCCAGCCGGGGCATCTGCCAGTCGCTGACCACCAGCTGGCAGGGCGTGCGCTCCAGGATGCCCCACGCCTCTTCCCCATCCGCCGCCGTCACCACCGGGTAGCCGGCGATCTCCAGCAGCGACTTCATGGCGAAGCGCGTGGTGAGCGCGTCGTCACACACGAGGATGCGCGGCCGCGTCGTCTCACGCGCCACCGAGCGCGTCTCCGGACGCGCCGCGCGCACCAGCTCCGCCGCGTTGAGCACCGGCACCACGCGGCCGTCATCCAGCACCGCCGCGCCCGCCAAGTGCCGCACCCCCTTGAGGTGACGCCCCAGCGAGCGGACGACAATCTCCTGCTGCCCCACCACCTCGTCGATGGCGTACAGCACCTTGTCCTCGCCCACCGTCAGCAGCGCGGCGGCCTGCACCTTGCCGGAGTCCAGCGCCAGCGGCAGCCGGGGCAGGCCAATGGCCTCCGCCAGCGACAGGAACGTGAGCTGCGCCCCGTCCAGGCGCGCCACCACGCGGCCCGCGACGGTGCCCACGTCATCCGGGTTCAGCCGGAGGATGCGGTTCACGCTGTCGGAGGGAATGGCGGACACCGTGGTGCCCGTGCGCACGAGCAACCCCAGCGCCGCGGCCAGCGTCAGCGGCAGGTCCACGGTGAAGCGCGTTCCCTGCCCCGCCGTGAAGGCCACGTCCACCGAGCCCTGGAGCCGCTGCGCCGTCGCCTGCACCACGTCCAGGCCCACGCCCCGCCCGGACGTCGCCGTCACCTGCTCCCGCGTGGAGAAGCCCGGCTGGAAGATGAGGCGCGCCGCCTGCGCGTCCGACAGCTTCTCCGCCTCGTCGGCCGGGAGCAGCCCCCGCCGCACCGCCGTGGCGCGCACCCGGCTGGGAGACAAGCCGGAGCCGTCATCCTCCACCACCACCGCGATGCGCGGGCCCCGGGGCTCCACCCGCACCGTCAGGCGTCCCGCCTCGGGCTTGCCCGCGGCCCGCCGCTCCTCGGTGGACTCCAGGCCATGGTCAATGGCGTTGCGCACCAGGTGCAGCAGCGGGTCCTTCAGCGCGTCGAGGATGCGCCGGTCCAACCGGACCTCGCCGCCCGTCAGCTCCAGCGTCACCTGCTTGTCCAGCCGCGCGGACGTCTCGCGCACGGTGCGCCGCAGCGGCTCCAGCACCTGCGAGGCCGGCACCATGCGCAGGTCGCGCAGGTCATCGCGCGCCACCTGGGCCACCAGCGTGAGCTGCTCACCGTCGCGGTGGGACTCCTTCGTCAGCTCCAGGAGCTGCTTCTGCAGCCCGCGCATCTGCGTCACGCCCGCGCGGAGCGGCTCCAGCGCGGGACCGCCGCCCGCCATCGCGAGCTGCGACGACGCGCGCTCCAGGTGCATCAGCACCTCGCGCATGCCGTCCATCAACACGCGGTGCGCCGCGCCCCGCCGCGTCTGCTGCGCGCGTCCGGCCAGGAGCAGCTCCACCTGAAGCGCGATGGACTCCAGCGTCTTCACCGACACGCGCACCGTCTGGTCCGCCGGGCCTCGGGACTCCGGCATGGCCACCGCGGCCGGGGCCCCCTGCGCCGCCGCGCCTTCCACCGGCGCGGGGGACGGCGACTCGCGCAGCGCATGGACGGCGCGAGCCACCGCCCCTGCCCCACCCGCGGCCTCCAACGCCGTCCGCAGCTCCACCAGCGTGCCAGCCACGTCCGCGGCGGCCAGCCCCGCGGAGTCACCGCCCGGCTCCATGCGCGTGAAGCCCAGCGCCGCGGCTTCCGCCAGCGTGGCCACCTTCCGCGCTCCGGCGGACTCGGCGGACGCCTTCAACGCGCGGGCCCGCTCCACCGCCGTGCGCACCACCGCGGCCCGGTCCGGCACGTCCGGCGAGCACAGCGCGCTCAACCCCGCCTCGAGGAGGTCCAGCACCTCCAGCCCCTGCGCGGCCGCGCCCGAGGCCGCCGTCTGGGGGACGGCCTCCGCGGGCTCGTGCCCCAGGGCGGCCAGCAGCGAGGACAGGCCTTCCACCACGGGCGACTGGCCGGCGTCGCCACGGGCCATGGCGCCTTCGATGGCGGAGAGGCCGCGCAGCATGGCCTCCACCAGGTCGCGGGGCAGCCGCTCCTCTTGATTGAAGGTGGCCAGCCCGTCCTCGATGGCGTGCACCACCTGCTCGATGTCGTCCAGGCCCAGGCTGGCCGCGGAGCCCTTGAGGCTGTGGACCAGCCGCTTGAGCGACGGGAGCAGGTCCGGCTCACGCCCCTGCGCCGGGCCCTCCAGCCCCAACACCTTCGACCCGATGGCTTGAATCTGCTCGCGCGTCTCCGCGGAGAACACCGGCCAGATGCTGCGCAAGAGCTGAGGATCCATGGCGCGTGCCTACTCCCCTTCGGGCCGCGTGGCGGACGGGCCCCCGAGCTGCTCCAGGTCCAACACGGTCAGCCGGTCCGGAGTGAGGAACAAGAAGGGTCCGGGCGGAGGCTGGGACAGCTCCCCCTTCGGCAACTCCTTGCGCCCCTCGACGGACTCCGCCGCCAGGCCGAACCCCTCTTCGCTGTCATCCGCCTCGACCACCACCACCTTGCTGAGGTCCGACATGCCGCCGCCCTCCAGTCCCAGGAGCTGGCGCAGGTCCAACACCGGCACCACGCGCGAGCGGCTCACCAGCGCCCCCAGCACGTGCCGGGGAGCCCCGGGCAGCGAGGCGATGCCGCGCGCTTCAATCACGTGGTCCACGTGCTCGATTCGCACCGCATAGCGCTCGCCGCCCACCTGGAAGGCCAGCACGGAGAGCACCTCCTGGCGCTCCTCGTGGCGGGCTTCGGCCAGGGCCCGGGCACGGGCGCTCAGCACCTCGCGCCGCTTCTCGGGGCTCACCCCCTGCTTGCCGTCCAGCAGCGCGTGCGCCTCGGTGAGCTGGCGTCGCAGCCCGGCGTAATCCATCTTGGCGTCGTCCTTCGACATGCGCTCAGTACCGGGTCGCGGGCAGCTTCAGCATGTCGCGCACCTTCGAACGAAGGTCGTCCACGGACACCGGCTTGTTGAGGAAGGCGCTGGCACCCACCAGCTTGCCCTTCTGCCGGCTCGCGTCGTCCTTCAGCGAGGTGAGCATCATGAAAGGGGTGTCGTGAAGTTGCCGGTCCGCGCGGACCGCCGCGCACAGCGCGAAGCCGTCCATCTCCGGCATCTGCACGTCGGAGATGATGAGGTCCGGCTTGAGCTCCCGCGCCTTGGTCAGTCCAATCGCGCCATTCGGAGCGTCGAAGAACTCCAGCCCCCACCCCATCAGGTACACCTGAAGGAGGTTGGTGATGGTCTTCGTGTCTTCGACGATGAGCACCTTTGCATTCATAGCTGGTACCTACCCACCAGGTCCGAGAACCGTTTCGAGAGATTGGTCAGGTTGCCCGCGACCTGTTCGATGCGCCGGGTGCTCTCCACCGAGTCACCCATGGCGGACGTCAGCTCGCTCATGGCCGTGGAGATCTGCTCCACGCCAATGGTCTGCTGCCGCGTGTTGCCGGCAATCTGCCGCGCCGCGCCCGACGACTCGCGGATGACCTCCGACAGGCCCAGGATGGTCGTCCCCGCCTCGCGCGCCAGCTCCATGGCCGACTGCGCCCGGCGGCTGCCCTCCTCCGTGGCGCTGACCGCCTGCCGCGTCCCCTTCTGCACCTCGTTGAGCAGGCCGCGCACCTGCTCCGCGGCGATGCGGGACTGCTCCGCCAGCGTGCGCATCTCCGTGGCGACCACCGCGAAGCCCCGGCCCTGCTCCCCGGCCTTGGCCGCCTCGATGGAGGCATTGAGCGCCAGCAGGTTGGACTGCTCGGCCACGTCCTTCACCGTGCCGATGATGTCGCCAATCTGCATCGTGCGCTCACTGAGGTCGGTGATGGACAGGGCAATGGCCTTCACCTGTTCGCCCAGGTTCTCCATGCCCAAGACGCTCTCGCCGACGACCTTCTGCCCCTCCGCGCTGAGGGCCTCGGACTTCTGCGTCTGGGAGATGACCGAGTCCGCGTAGGCCGTGGCCTGCTTGGACGTCTGGGCAATCTCCGCCACCGTGGTGCTCGTCTCATTGATGGCGGAGGCCTGCTGGTGGGCCATGGCCGACTGCTGGGTGGAGGTGGCCAGCACGCCCGCCGCCTCGCGCTCCATCTCCGCCGCCGCGCTCCGCAGGTCCTGCAGCAGGTGGGAGAGCGCGTCCGTCATCACCGCGAAGCTGCGCGCCACGTCGCCAATCTCATCCGAGCCCTGGAGGTCCACCTGCTGGCGCAAATCCCCCGCCGCGATGCCCGCCGCCGCGCGCGCCAGCCGCTCCAGCGGCACCACGAGCATCCCGGACACAATCCATGCCGCCACCAGGCAGGCCACCAGCACGAGCAGGCTGATGATGGCCGTGAAGCGCGTGGCCTCCCGCAGCGTCTGGCTCAACCCCTCCTCGTGGAGCGCCAGCTGGAGGGTGCCCAGGTGCGCGGTGGCGCCGGCCGCGAGCACGGGCGTCGTCGTCTCCACCAGGCCCGTGCCCTTCACGGACCTGCGGCGGAGCACCGAGGCATCGCCTTCGACGGAGGCCGGAGCCTGCGCCTCGCCGACGTAGCGCTCCGCCGAGGCCTCGCTCAGGAGGACGCCGTCCGCGTCATGGACGCGGACATAGGCGACCTCGGGTCCCAGGCTCAGCGCGCCCTGCACCAGTTCCTCGAGCCGCTCCGGGTCGCGCTTCGCGCCCAGCAAGGGCGTCAGCGACTTCGCCAGCTCCACGCTCACGGAGCTGGCGCGGCGGGACAGGTCATTGCGAAGCGCATCGCCCATCTGCATCCACGTCGTGGTGATGAGGATGACGGCCACCAGCCCCCCCGTCGCCCCGGTGAGCGCGAGGATCTTCATCCGCAGACTGAGCCTGCTCCCCGGCGCGCGGCCCGGCGGTGTCAGGTGCGTCTCTTTGACGTCCACGTTGCCTCCCACCTCGTGCGGAGCGCGCGCCTCTCAGCGCACGCCATGCCAGCCAGCCTGCTCGACTGGCGCCAGGGCCTGCCTCAGGCCGCCGGCCGTCATCGTCTCCACCCCACGCAGCGGGTGCTCATCATCCAGTCCGTCCAGCGCGCGCAGGGCGTTCTGCCGCGCACGCTCCGCGTCCTCGCGCCGCTCCATGCGCCCGTAGAGGGCCACCAGCGTGGCGTGCCCCAGCGCCAACCGGGGCTCCAGGTACAGCGCCTTGCGGACCGCCTCCACCGCCCCGTTCAGGTCGCCACGAACCTCGGCCACCATGGAGAGCAGCAGGTACGCCTCGGGGACCAGCGCCTTCGCGGCCTCGCGCGCCAGCGCCTCCGCCGCCTCGAAGTGGCCCCCGCGCGCGGCGATGATGGCGCGCTCCAGGGGAGGGCCCTCCACGGCCACGGGCGCGTCCACGGGCCGCGGTACGGTCAGCG
This sequence comes from Myxococcus sp. AM010, assembly GCF_013372585.1. Classification (NCBI taxonomy): domain Bacteria; kingdom Pseudomonadati; phylum Myxococcota; class Myxococcia; order Myxococcales; family Myxococcaceae; genus Myxococcus; species Myxococcus sp. AM010. The sequence continues at coordinate 202,859 of NZ_JABXEO010000002.1, read as the reverse complement.
CGGCGGAGGCTGGCGCGGGCGCGGCCCACGCAGGACGCGACGCTCCGGGCGCGCCCGGGGACGTGTCAAACGTCAGCGGCCTGCCCTGCGTGGACGGCGCTGCGCCCCGGGTCGGCACGCGCGCCCTTGAAGCGGCCAACGCCTGCGGCCACCGGGCTGGAGGCACCGCCGAGGCCACCTGGTTGCGGCCCGCCCCCAGGCGAGCAAGCCGCGCCTCGGACGTCACGGCGCGAGGAGCGCCCGGCACCGGGAGTCGAAGCGCCACGCTGCCCTCGGCGTCCACCGTCTCCAGGCCCAGGCCATTGGTGAGCGGCACCTCCGCCGGAGAGACGAAGAGCAGCCCACCGGGAGCCAGCGCGGCGAGGAAGCGCTTCAGCACCTCCCGCGCCAGCTCGGTCGGGAAGTAGATGAGCACGTTGCGGCAGAAGATGGCGCCCAGGCCCATGAAGGGCGGTGGGTCCACGGCCAGGTTGTGGCGCCGGAACTCCACGGCGCGCCGGACCTGGGGGATGACGGAGGAGTCGTCGCCGCTGGCGACCAGGAACCGCTTCTCCTGCTCCGGCTCGATGCGGCGCAGGGACCACGGGCCGTACACGCCAGCCCGCGCGCGCTGGAGCGCCCGCTCCGACACGTCCGTGGCCAGCACGCGGAAGCGGCCTTCGGGCAGCCCCTCCGCCAGCAGGGCCATGGCGATGCTGTAGGGCTCCTCGCCGCTGGCGCAGCCCGCGCTCCACACCTGGAAGCACGGAGCCGGGTGCGTCTGCGCCAGGCGCGCCAGCGTGCGCAGGTGCTCCGGGTGACGGAAGAAGTACGTCTCGCCGATGACGGCGTGCTCGATGAAGCACTCCACCGCCGCGGCCTCGCGCACCAGCAGCTTGCGCAGGAAGGCGTCGGGCGCCAGGCCTCGCGAACGCGCGGCACGGCCCAGCGCCGTCTCCAGCGAGCGGCGCAGGCTGCGCGCCAACGTCACCCCGCAGGCCGCCTGGAGGACGTCCTCGACCCGGGCCAGCGTCGCGTCGTCGAGCACCCCCTCGCTCACGGCGCCTCCGGCCCCACGAGCACCGCGGACGTCCGAAGCAACGGGCGCACGCCCTCAGGCGTCCGGCACAGGCCCGCCATCAGCCCGCTGGCATCCCACGGCAGCGGCGACGCCCCATCCGGCGTCCCGTCTACCAGCACCGGGGACTCCACCAGGTCGCGCACGCGGTCCACCAGCACGGCCACCGTGCGCGCGCCGCCACCGCAGACCACCAGGTGCGCATCCAGGGAGGCCTCCCGCTTCACCCCCAGGAGCGCCGCCAGGTCCACGACGACGGCCGGGCTGCCCCGGTAGACGAAGGTCCCCGCTACGTGCGCGGGCGCCCCGGGCAGCGGCTCCAGCTCCACCAGCCGCACCACCTCCTGCACCGTCTCCGCGTCCATCAGCGCGCTGGTACCCGCCGCGTCCACCGCCAGGTACATGCCCGGCAGTCGCAGCTCACCCGCCAGCGACGCCAGCTCCTGGCGCAGCTGGGCCTGCTCCGTCTCGAGCTGACCCAGCCGCTCCTCGACGGAGAGGCGGCGCGACTGCGCGGCCATGGAATTATCTGCTGTGTCTGCCATCAGGGGAACTCCCGCCTGTCACTGAAGCGCGGGATTGGAGCACGCTAGTCTGCCAGACAAAGAAGCGTCAATGCGGGCTAACCGGCATTCACTCTCACACGAACGACGAGTGATGGCGGCAACGGAAGGCATCAGACGTGCTGGATCGGACAACCCCCTGGTGCGAAGCGCGCGGCAGGTATGGTTTGATGAAGTGCGGCGACACTTCTGGAGAACCGATGTTGCTTGCTGTCTGGGGCTACGAATGATCAAGGGCGACTCGCCGAATCCCGAGGCACCCACTGGAACGGGCGCGGATCCGCTCATCGGGCGGACCCTGAACGGCCGCTTCAGCATCCTGGAACCGTTGGGCATCGGGGGCATGGGCCGGGTCTACCGGGCCCTGCAGGCACCGCTCGAGCGCGTGGTGGCGATCAAGGTGCTCAACCCCAGCTTCCCCAGCAGCCGGGACCCTGGCTTCCAGAAGCGCTTCCTGCGCGAGGCGTCGCTGACGTCGAAGCTGCGCCATCCCAACACCGTCACCGTCATCGACTACGGGCAGACGGACGACGGCATCTTCTTCATCGCCATGGAGTACCTGGACGGCCGCACGCTGGCCCAGGTGCTGGGGCAGGTCGGCCCACTGTCGTGGTCCCGCGCCATCTCCGTCACCCAGCAGATCTGCCGCTCGCTGCGCGAGGCGCACAGCCAGGGCATCATCCACCGCGACCTGAAGCCAGCCAACATCATGCTCCTCAACGAGCAGGATCAGGACCTGGTCAAGGTGCTGGACTTCGGCCTGGTGAAGTCGGTGGCGGCGCCCCAGGAGGGGCAGCTCTCCCCCGAAATCACCCAGAACGGCACGTTCCTGGGCTCGCCGCAGTACATGGCGCCCGAGCAGGCGCGCAACGCCACCGACGCGCGCAGCGACGTGTACTCGCTGGGCATCGTCCTCTTCCAGATGCTGATGGGGCGTCCGCCGTTCATCGCGCGCGACCACATCGAGCTCATCTTCGCCCACTACAAGGAAGCCCCGCCCACCTTCCAGCAGGTGCGCCCGGACCTCCACATCCCGCCGGAAATCGAGGCGGTGGTGCGGCGCTGCCTGGAGAAGGACCCGGCGCGGCGCTACCAGACGATGGACGAGCTGCTGGAGGGCCTGCGCGAAGCGAGCATGGCCGCGGGCGGCAACAGCGGCATCTTCAAGCGGCCCGGCGGCGCGACGACGACGGGCCCCTACCCGTCCCCCGCGCTGTTCTCCAACGTGGGCAACAACACCGAGTCCGGTGACACGCTGGCGGTGGACATCAGCGTGGAGGTGCCCAAGGACGTCGAGCGCGCCCGGCAGCGCACGCTGCTGACGGGCGGCCTGGGCGGCCTCGTCGTGGCGGCCCTCATCGCGGGCGGCGCGGTGTTCTTCATGGCCAACAAGGAAGCGGCACCGCCGGCCCCCGCGCCCCAGGCGGAGGCCCCGGCGCCCGTCGCCGCCGCGCCCGCCGCGGAGCCGGCCCCCGAGCCCGCGGCCGCCGCCAACGCGAGCAAGGTCCGCTTCAAGTTGATGAGCCAGCCCTCCGGCGCCCGCGTCTTCTACCGGGGCAAGGAGCGAGGCGTCACGCCCCTCACCCTGGAGATTCCGGCGGGACAGGATGGCTCCGTCACGGTGGAGCTGACCTTCGCGATGGAGGGCTACCAGATGGAGACCGTCGTCACGGGCGGCACGGGCGAGGTGGTGCTGTCGCAGAAGCTCCAGAAGCGCCGGGGCGGCGGCCGGCACGTCGGGGTGGCCTCCGTGAGCGCGGATGAGACGGCGGAGGAAGTCGAGGAGCCGGTGGCCACGCCGGGCGGCATGTCCGCGCCGGTGCTGCTCGCCCCCACGGCCTCGCCCGCCGCGGAGCTCCCCATCGCGGCGGCCGTGGGAGGCGCCACGGCGTCGGCGGCCGACGCGGCTCCGGCCAGGGGCTCGGCGACCGGGCTGGCGCTGCCGGTCCTCTCCAACGCGGCGGTGGCCTCCGCGCGTGGCGATGTGCTCCCCTACAATGAGGACATGCCTCGCCCGGAGATGGTCGGCCAGGGCAAGGACATCATCTACACGCGCGAAGCGATGGCCGCGAAGTCGAGCGGCGTGATGATTGTCCGCTGCACCATCACCCAGCAGGGCCGCGTGGAGAAGTGCCGGACCATCAAGGCCGTGGCCCACATGGAGCGCGTGGTGCTCGAGGCCCTCGCGTCCCGCACCTACAAGCCCATCGTCTACAAGGGCTACCCGGTGAACGTGGACTACACCTTCAGCATGCGCCTGGTGGCACCGCGCCGCTGAGGCGGCATCGCTGACGTCCCCGCCGGACCCGATGCGAATCAGGGTCCGGTGGACGGCACCACCGGCGGCGCGGGCGGAACGGCCGGAACGGCGCCGCCGGGCGGCACGCCCCAGTCCACCACCGGCCAGCCCCGCTTCCGGGCGTGGCGGCGCAGCCGGTGGTCGGGGTGGACGGCCACGGGCCGCCCCACGACCTCCATCACCGACAGGTCCGAATACGAATCGGTGTAGAAGGCGCACGCCGACAGGGCCACGCCCGCCTCGCGCACGTAGGCCTCGGCGCAGACGCGCTTGCCCTGGCCGAAGCAGATGGTGCCCAGGGCGCGTCCGGTGTGGAGACCCGCGCCGTCGACCTCGAAGCGGTTGCACAGCACCGCGTCCAGTCCCAGCTCCCGCGCCACCAGCTCCGACAGGTAGCCCGTGGACGACGTCAACAGGACGAGCCGCTCCCCGGCGCGCCGGTGCGCGTCCAGCGCGGCCCAGGCGCCGGGCCGGTAGAGCGGCCGCACCTGCTCCTCGTAGAACACGGCGGTGCGCTCCTGGAGCGGCTTCGCGGGTGTACCAGCGAGCTGGGCAATGGCGCGCGCCACGGCGTCCTGCATGGACACGAAGCCCAGGTGGTAGCGCGCGATCCAGAGGCTCGCGCGCAGCGCCTGGAAGCGGGAGATGTGCCCCAGCTCGAGCTCGCGGCGAATCCACAACGAGCCCGAGTTGGCGGCGATGAGCGTCTTGTCCAGGTCGAAGAATGCGACGGTCACGCCAGGCCCCCTAATCCCGCCGGAGGGACGCCGCGGCGCGGACCGCGCGCCGCCGCACACGCGTCAGGATGAGCGCGACCAGCCCCAGCGCCACCGGTCCCGGCGCCGCCGCGCAGCCGCTGCCCCGACCGTCCGCCTTCAACGCGAACCCCGCGCCCTCCCGTACGAAGCACTGGGTGGGCGGCAGGTGACGCGGGTAGATGTCACAGAGCCCGGCGGCCGACCCCGAGTCGATGACGCGCTTGCGCGTCTCCCCCGGCGGGGCGGTGGCCTCCATGGTGGCGCCCGGGACGAAGACATGGTCCAGCCCCACCACGTGGCCAATCTCGTGCGTCATGGTGTTCTGGAGGTCCGTGGCCACGCAGTCCACCGAGGGCTCGCCTTCACACACCGGCGAGTCCACCGTGGTGAAGAGGAAGCTGTAGCCCCCCGCCGGCTGGGACGCGTTCAGCTCGATGTCCGAGTCCAACACCCGCCCGTCCCGGTAGGAGAACGTGGACGTGGTGAGGCCAATCGTGCCGGACCCATGCTCCCAGCAGCGGTAGACGTTGCCGCAGCTCTCCTCGGTCCAGCACGCATCGTCCGCCGGGGCGACCTCGTGGCACGCCGTCTCCCGGAACGTGATGATGTTGTAGTTCTCCCGGGGGCGCGTCTCGTCGTAGCCCACGGCGATGGGCGCTCGCCGGTCCTCGCCCCGGGTGAACCGGTAGTCACTGCACCCATCGGAGACGCGCCGCCACGAGTCGAAGGACGCCTCGATGGCCGCCACCTCGGAGTCTCCCGGCGTGCGCGAGCTGCCCGCCGCGTCCAGGTGGTAGACGTACTCACGCACCGGCCACAGCAGGCACAGCGGGTGCCCGGGCACGAGGGTGCGGCGATAGGACGGCTCCTCCCCCCGCTGCGCCTGGGCGGAGGTGGCCAGACACGCGGCCGCGAGCACCAGCGCCTTTCTCACCGGACCGCCTCCTCGTGACGACGGCGGCGCGCCAGCCACAGCGACCAGACGGCCACCAGGGCCAGCGCCCCGCCCGGGCCCGCCGCGGAGCAGCCCCCGGCCTTGGGCCCCAGGTCGATGGAGGTCACCGGGTGGAGGCACGACTGGCTGGCCTGTCCCTGAGGGTAGGCGTCACAGACGAAGCCGCGCGAGCCCGAGTCCACCACGCGCTTGGACACCTCGCCCGGCGGCGCGCTGGGATTCATGGTGGAGCCGTTGGCGCGCGTGTGGTCCAGGCCAATGAGGTGGCCGACCTCGTGCGTCGCGGTGTTTTGCACGTCGGTGGCCACGCATTGGGTCGTCGTCGGGGGGAAGCACGTCGCCGTCGTGAAGGAGAAGCGCGCCGCGTTGAAGGAGATGTCCGAGTCGTAGATGATGCCCGAGCGCTCGTCGTACGTGGTGAGGGTGATGGCGATGGTGTTGTCGTCGTCATCCCAGCAGTCATACGTGTTGGCGCACGTGTCGTCGTCCCAGCACGCGTCACGCTCGGGCACCACGGTGTTGCAGTCCCGGGTGCGGAACAGCACCAGGTTCGTGTTGTCTCCCTGGCGCCGGTAGCCCACCTGGCGCTCGTCCACGCGCGGGCCCTCCACCAACGTGAGGTTGCCGCACTCGGCGAAGATGTCCTGCCAGCTCTGGAACGAGGCGCGAATCGCGTCGAACTCGGAGTCTCCCGCCGTGTCCGGGTTGCCGTAGGTGCTCTGGTTCCAGACGATGCGGTGGGACGTCCAGTAGAGGCACTGCGTGCCCGTGTCACCCGCATCGACACGGCTGCGGACGTAGGGGTCCGTCTGGCCCAGCGCCATGGCCAGCAGCAGGGGCGCGAGCGGCATCACGGCGTCTGCTCCCCAAGGGCTTCACGGATGGCGGCCTTCAGCTCCACCAACGTCATGGACTGGAGCGCGGACGCGGCCGGCTTGCGGGTGACGGGGTCCAGCAGTTGCGACTCGGAGGGCTCCGGGACGGCCAGCGCCGTCTTTCCCTCGCGCTTCACCTGGAACTTGCCCTGCGCCATGTCGGACACGCGGAAGGCCCGCGGGCCGCGCCTCTGCAGGAAGACCACCACCTCCTCGCCCGGCGTGAAGGACGCCAGGCCGTGCACCACCTGGCCGATGTCCCCCATGCGGCCGCCGGGCTGGGTGACGAGCACCGTGCTCCCAGGCTGGCCCTTGAGCGACTCCGTCACCTGGATTTCGACATCGGTGAGGATGCGCATCTTGTCGCCGCTCCAGCGGCTCTCCACGCGCCGGACGACCCCGTGGACCACGGTGTCCGCGCCTACCGCGAGCCCGGACAGGTCCACGCGGAGCTGGGTGGTGGCGGCCACGGGCACGCCCACCAGGAGGACAGCCAGGAGCAACGTGCGAACTACCTGACGAATCGACATACGAGTTCTCCCTGGCCATCCAACTTACTCCAGGAATGCCCCTCCGCGTTGACCCTCCATCCTCGCCCTGCTAATCCGCGCGCCCGTATGCCTCCTGCCCTTCGCGTCCGCTTCGCTCCCTCGCCTACCGGCTACCTTCACATTGGCGGTGCCCGTACGGCGCTGATGAACTTCCTCCAGGCGCGGCGCCAGGGTGGCACCTTCGTCCTTCGCATGGAGGACACGGACCAGGGCCGCTCCACGCCGGAGTCGGTGCAGGCCATCCTGGACGGGCTGAACTGGCTGGGCATCGACTGGGATGAGGGCCCCGGGAAGGAAGGCCCCTACGCCCCCTACTTCCAGATGCAGCGGCTGGACACCTACCGCAAGCACGCCGACCAGCTCATCGCCGAGGGCAAGGCCTACCGGTGCTACTGCACGAAGGAGGACCTCGACGCGCAGCGGCAGGCGGCGGAGAAGGCGGGCGGCGCGTTCAAGTACCCGGGCACCTGCCGTGAGCGGACCGAGCCCCCCGCTGGACGCGCCGCCGCGGACGCCGTCATCCGCTTCAAGATGCCCGCGGGCGAGGGCTCCGTGTCCTTCACCGACAAGGCGCTGGGCACCATCACCAAGACGCACAGCGACCTGGATGACTGGGTCATGATGCGGGCGGACGGCATCCCCGTGTACAACTTCGGGTGCGTCATTGATGACCACCTGATGGACATCACCCTGGTCGCGCGCGGCCAGGAGCACGTCAACTCCACCTTCCCGCAGCTCATGCTGTACCAGGCGCTCGGGTGGACACCTCCCGACTTCGCCCACCTGCCGCTCATCCTGGGCCCGGACCGCGAGAAGCTCTCCAAGCGCAAGCACCCGGAAGCGGATGTCATGGTGCACAAGCGCAACGGCGTCATGCCGGAGGCGCTGCTCAACTTCGTCATCCGGCTGGGCTGGAGCCACGGCAACGACGAGGTCATCAGCCGCGAGCAGATGCTCGAGTGGTTCGACTTCAGCGACGTGGGCACCACCTCCGGCGTGTGGAACCCGGAGAAGCTGCTGTGGCTCAACCAGCAGTGGATGAAGCAGCTGCCGGTGGAGACCGTGGTGGAGCGGCTGCTCCCCTTCCTGGAGGCCAAGGGCGTCCAGGCGAAGGGCGACCCGCGGCTGGAGACGCTGGTGCGCACGCTGCGCGAGCGCTCCAACACCCTGGAGGAGATCGCCACCACCGCGGCCAACGTCTACTTCCGCGCCGGCATCACCCTGGACGAGAAGGCCGCCACCAAGCACCTCTCCGGAGAGTCCCTCAATCTGCTGCGCAAGGTGCGCGAGACGCTCGCCGCGCTGCCGGAGTGGTCAGTGGAGGCGCTGGACGGCGTGGTGAAGCAGGTGAGCGAGGCCTCCAGCGTCGGCATGGGCAAGGTGGCGCAGCCCATCCGCGTGGCGCTCACCGGAAACACCACCAGCCCAGGCATCGGCGAGACGCTGGTGCTGGTGGGCCGCGACGAATCCCTGCGGCGCATCGACGCGGCGCTGACGCGCGGTTGAGCCGTCAGGCGCAGGTAGCGGTGGACGTCAGCAGCGCAGGCCCCTATCTTTCGGACCCATGATGGGTGCCCTTGACAGCCTGAAACGTGGTTTTTATAAGGCGCGCCCGCTCGGAGCGGCGCTGGTGGCGCTCTGGGCGGTTTCAGCGGGCGCCGAAGTCGTCAATGGCGCGCAGTTGCCGGATGGGTCCAGGCGCGTCGGCGAGAATCGCTACCGGTCGCCCAGGGATTTCGATGGCACGATGGACTACTACCGCGCGGTCTACTCGACGAGCGGTTACCCCCGCCGGCAGATCGTGAACCAGCCGGGCGTCAAGGCGGTGCACATCACCAACCCCTCGGGGAAGAACTTCGCGGGGCTGAACATTTACGAGGCGAACGACGAGGTTCGCATCTACATCGTCCCGACCCAGCAGGCAGCCAGGCCCGCCAAGAAGCCGACGACGACGAAGAGCAGGAAGAAGTAAACGCCGCACCGAAGTTGTTGCAGTCCCGAAGTGGTGTTGGTAGAGAAGCGCCGCAGCCGAGCAGGTCCTTGGGGAATCGTCTAACGGCAGGACAGCAGACTCTGACTCTGCTTATCTAGGTTCGAATCCTAGTTCCCCAGCTTGTCGTCCCGCAGTTGCAGTCCTCGTCAGTCCGAAGCAACCTGGGCAGCACGAAACAAAAAGGGTTGACGAAGGCAGACGAAAAAAGGTAGAAATCGCGGGCAGTTAGCAGCGCCTGAAGCAAGTTTTGGCCCTGTCGTCTAGCGGTTAGGACGGAGCCCTCTCACGGCTCAAACTCGGGTTCGAATCCCGGCAGGGTCACACTGAGACGCCCACCTTCTGAAAAGAAGGTGGGCGTTTCGCTTTGCGGGCTAGACGCCGACGGCCCGGCGACGCTGTCGAGGCGCGGCCTGCGCGCTCCTCCCCACGCCTCGGCGGGGGCCTCAGGGGAGCGGCGCGGCGATGCTCTGCCGGAAGGTGGCGAGCGCCGCCGCGAGCCGATCTTGCGCCCGCTGCACGCCCCTGCGCAGCAGCAACATGCGCACCTTCTCCGGCAGCGCGACGGCGCCCTGGCTGGTGCCGAAGCCCACCAGGTCCATGCGCAGCGTAATCGCCTCCAACAAGTCGCCCAGGTCCGCCTGGGGACTGGCGAGCAGCAGCACGTCCGGCGGTTTGCGCTGAAGGCGCTCGGCCAACGTGCGCCACTGGGGGTCGCCCGTCTCCACGATGACGACGTCCACGCGCTCCAGCTCGGGCGCGTAGGGCGGCAGCTCCACCGCCTCGAAGCCGGCGTCCTGCATGACGGCGACGGTGTTCGCGCTGCCCACGACGGCCACCCGGCCATTGAGGCCCAGGCGCACCGCTTCCTCGTAGGCCCGCAGCTCCGCCTCCAGGGCTTCGTAGGCGGGCTCCGGCGCGTCCTGTCCGGAGGCCAGGAGGGCCGCGGCCTCTCGGGCCACCTCTCGCGCCTGCTCCCGCACGAGCAGGCCCGCCGTCCGGCGCTCCAGGGCGGCGCGCACCTTGGCGCGCAGCACCCGCAAGTCGTCAAAGGGCTTGAGGATGTAGTCACTGGCGCCCGCGGCGAAGGCGGCGACGACGCTTTCGGAGCTGGCGTAGCCGGTAATCATCACCGCTTCCAGGGACGGCTGGAGACGGCGCGCCTCGGCGATGAGCTCCACGCCGCCCATGCCGGGCAGGTTCTTGTCCGTCACCAGGACATCGAAGCGCTGCTCGGCCAGCAGCGGGAGGGCCTCCTCCGCGCTCGCTGCCAGCGTCACCACCAGGTCGGCATCTCGCTCCAGGAGGCGGGCGCAGATGTCCAGCACGACGGGCTCGTCATCCACCACCAGCACCGTCGACGCGAGCGTCCCCCCTTCCCCTCCTTCACCCTCACCGGTTTCGAACGGGAGCTCCATGGCCACGCAGATTCGCACAGCTTACTTCCAACTACGAAGCCCGCATTTCAGGCCCGCTATGCTGGGGGCGTGGCGAGCTTCGAGGACGCATTGCAGGACAACCGGGTCCCCGGGCGGCTGGGCGACGTGAGGCTGCGCTATGACGGCGGACGGCTGGTGGGCGAATCCCTGCCGCCGCCCTGGGCGCGGCGTGTCCTGCCTGGGTTGTTCGTCGGCGTTGGGCTGGGGTGCGCGGTGGGCGCCGCCATCCTGGTGGGCGTCCGGGAAGGCGCGACGGCGGCCTTCACACTGGGCCTGCTGGCGGCGGCCCTGGTGGGGCTGGCCCTCAAGCTGGAGTCGCGGCTGGGCCGCCGGCGCTTCATCCTTCACTTCCGCACCGAGTCCTTGCGGCTGGAACAACTGGCCCGGACACCCGGCGCCACCCGCGCGGCGGTGGTGCCCTTCGACGCGGTGCGGGCCGTCCACATGGTGGAGCGTCCCGGGCCTCGCTACGCGCTGGTGGTGGAGTACGCGCAAGACAACGAAGAGGGCCCGCTGCGCCGCGCGGTGCTGGTGGAGGATATCCGCGCCGCCGAGACACAGACGCTGCACCGCGTGTGGCGCATGCTCAGCAACGCCTTCGGACTCAGGGGAGCGGGGCTCGCCGGAGGGTGATTTCGATTTCGGTGCCCTCCCCTTGCGTGGAGGACAACCGGAGGCTGCCGCCGAACTGCGTGACGAGCTCGCGGCAGATGGACAGGCCCAGGCCGGTCCCCACGCCCACGGGCTTGGTGGTGAACATGGGCTGGAAGACGCGCTCCTGCAGCTCCATGGGAATGCCGCAGCCGTTGTCCGCCACGGTCAGCACCACGTCGTCGGCACGCGCCGTCCACCGGACCTCGATGCGCCCGGGACGTCCCGTGGTGCCCATGGCCTGCGCCGCGTTGACGATGAGGTTGAGCAGCACCTGGCACAGCTTCACCGGGCCGAAGGTGACGCGCACGGCCTCGCCGTTGCTGGTCAGCCGCGCCCGCTCCCGCACCTCGGCGCGCGCCAGCTTCACCGCGAAGGACACCACCTCCGCGACGTCCGCCGTGGCCTCCAGGTCCTCACCGCGCGCCTGGGCGCGCAGGCCCAGCGCCACCTGCCGCAGGTGCTCCGCGCCCTCCGCCAGGTCCTTGATGAGGGCGGGCAGGTCCTCCACCGTCTCCGCCACGGTGGCGTCGGGGTCCGTCTGCAGGTGCCGCGACACGTACTGGATGACGCTGCCCAGGTCGCGCTGCAGCGACACCACGTTCTGCGACAGGTAGCCCACCGGCCCCATCAGCTCGTGCGCGATGCCCGCCGTCACCTGCCCCAGGGTGGCCAGACGCTCGGACTTCATCATCCGGCCCTCCACCTCGCGGATGCGCAGCTCCAGCCGGGCAATCTTGAGCGCGTCGTCGAGCGCGGCCTGGAGCTCCGTCCGGTCCCACGGCTTGACGAAGTAGCGCGTCACCTGACCGCGGTTGACGGCGTCGATGACGGCCTGCATGTCCGCGTAGGCCGTGACGAGCATGCGCTTGGCGTCCGGCGCAATCGTGCGCGCCCGCTCCAGCAGCTCCACGCCCGTCATGCCGGGCATCCGCTGGTCGGAGAGGATGACGCCAATCTCGCCCCTGCGCTGCTCCAGGAGCGCCAAGGCCTCGCTGGGCGAGGAGCTGCGGAAGATGCGGAAGCGCTGCCCGAAGTTCGCGTCGAAGACCCGGAGGTTCAGCGCGTCGTCGTCGACGTAGAGGACCGCGGGGAGTTCAGACGGGTTCATGACGCTCCTCCTGGCCAGCGTCCCATGAAGGGGGCCAGGCTGGTAAGGCCCAGGATAGCGCCTCAACCCCTTCGCGATCTGCTGGGTACCGCGCGCACCACCAGGATAGAGCGAGCGCCTGACGCGCCGCACCTCTCAGCGCGAAGAAGCCGACTGCTGCGGAACCGTGGCCTCCAGGTCGCCTTCCAGCGCCCGGGCCACGGCGTCCACGGAGCCGAAGCTGGCCCGGGGCAGTGAACCCAGGAGCGAGAGCACCAGGGCCGGGGCCTCGTTCTCACGGGCCACCCAGGTCAACTGCCGCGCGGACAGCGGAAAGACGGCGCCTTCCAGCGCCTGGTGCAGCGACGCCGCGAGCGGCAGCGGCGGGCCTCCGCGCGACTCCAACTCCGACACACCCTGGGCAAGCCGTTCGCGTGTCATGTCGTCGTTCATTGGGAGCAAGTTAAGCAGCGAACACCCACGGCCGCCGACCTTTTTTTCGCGCTCGTGGGGCAGGCAGGGGGGCAAGCCATGCAACCCGCTTGTGGGTGGTCAGCGCACGGCGCACGTCCCACCGTTACCGCCACGAAGCGTGCCGGATGGCACCTGCTTGGGAGGACACGACATGGCGGACAGCAAGGGTAAATCCGAGGAGACGAAGCAGAACGCAGCCGGAGACAACGGTTACGCGGAGCGCATCGAGCATGTGGAGGGAACGCACCCACAGCCCTGGCCCGGAATCCGCGGTCGCTCGGACGACGAGGAGAACGAGCTGCCGACGGGGACGTCGCGCGAGCGGCAGGCAGGCGTGACGGAGACCCAGCGCAAGCTGGAGCAGGAGGCGCATGGCCGCAAGGAGCCGACGCGCAAGTAGCAAGGGCAGGCCCTGCCCCGCCCTCGCGTGCCCCAGGACGGGCGCGCGGAGCGGGGCAACGGGACGGCCTAGAACAGCAGCCGCGTGGGGTGCTCGAGCAGCCCGCGCAGCTCGCGCAGGAACTCGGCGCCAATGGCACCGTCGATGACGCGGTGGTCGCACGACAGCGTCGCGGTCATCATCTTCCGGACCGCCAGCTGACCGTCGCGCACCACCGCCTTCTCGGAGACGGCGCCCACCGCGAGGATGGAGGCCTGCGGCGGGTTGATGACGGCGACGAACTGGTCGATGCCGTACATGCCCAGGTTGCTGACGGTGATGGAGCCGCCGGTGTATTCCTCCGGCCGGAGGGCGCGCTTGCGGGCGCGCTCCGCCAGCTCCCGCACGCCCGACGCGATGGCCTGCAGGCCCTTCTGGTCCGCATCCCGGAGGATGGGCGTGATGAGGCCCTCCTCCAGCGCCACCGCGATGCCCACGTCCACGCTGTGGAACTGGACGACCTTGTCGCCCTGCAGCGAGACGTTGATCTTCGGGTAGCGGCGCACCGCCATGGCCACGGCCTTCACGATGAGGTCGTTGACGGAGACCTTGAGGTCCAACGCCTTCGCCTCTTCGCGCACCTTCGACGCCGCCTCCATGTCCACCTCGATGGTGAGGTAGAAGTGAGGCACGCCGGGCTTCACCTCCGTCATCCGCTGCGCGATGACCTTGCGCATGGACGAGAGGGGCACCACGGTCGGCTCGGGACGCACGCCCGGAGCGGGCTGCGCGGCCGGGGCCTTCTTCGCGGCGGGAGCCGCCGCCGGTCCACGCGCGAGCGCCTCCTCGATGTCGCGCTTCACCACGCGGCCGGACGGACCGGAGCCGCTCACCTGGGTGAGGTCCAGCCCCTTCTCACGCGCGATTCTCTTCGCCACGGGGCTGGCGCGCAGACGCCGGCCCCCCGCCTGGGCCGGGGCCGCCGGAGCAGGCGCGGCCTTCGGCGCCGCCGGAGCGGGCGCCGCGGGCTTCTCGGGAGCCGGAGCGGACACCGCGGGCTTCGCCGCAGGCGCGGACGGAGCCGCCTTGGCGCCCTTCGCGGTGAGGTACGCGATGGGCGCGCCCACCTTCGCCATCTGGTTCTCCCCGACGACGATTTCCGCCAGGGTGCCGTCGTCGTAGGCCTCGATTTCGAGGTTGGACTTGTCCGTCTCCACCTCGGCCACGGCCTCGCCGGAGGACACCTTGTCCCCCTGCTTCTTGAGCCACTTGACGATCTTCCCCTCCGTCATCGTCGGGGACAGGCTCGGCATCTGGATGGCGATGCGGTTGTCGCCGCCACCCGACGGCGCGGGCTGCGCGGGGGCCTCGGGCGCCGGCGGGGGCTTCTGCTCGGGAGGCGTCGCGGCGGCGGGGGTGGGCGCGGCCTGCTTGCCGGCGTCCACCTTCTCACCCTTCGCGCCGAGGTAGGCGATGGGCGCGCCCACCTTGGCCAGCTCGCCCTCGCCGACGAGCACCTGCACCAGGTACCCGTCGTCGTAGGCTTCGATTTCGAGGTTGGACTTGTCCGTCTCCACCTCGGCCACGGCCTCGCCGGAGGACACCTTGTCCCCCTGCTTCTTGAGCCACTTGACGATCTTCCCCTCCGTCATCGTCGGGGACAGGCTCGGCATCTGGATGGCGATGCGGTTGTCGCCGCCACCCGACGGCGCGGGCTGCGCGGGGGCCTCGGGCGCCGGCGGGGGCTTCTGCTCGGGAGGCGTCGCGGCGGCGGGGGTGGGCGCGGCCTGCTTGCCGGCGTCCACCTTCTCACCCTTCGCGCCGAGGTAGGCGATGGGCGCGCCCACCTTGGCCAGCTCGCCCTCGCCGACGAGCACCTGCACCAGGTACCCGTCGTCGTAGGCTTCGATTTCGAGGTTGGACTTGTCCGTCTCCACCTCGGCCACGGCCTCGCCGGAGGACACCTTGTCCCCCTGCTTCTTGAGCCACTTGACGATCTTCCCCTCCGTCATCGTCGGGGACAGGCTCGGCATCTGGATGGGAATGGCCATGCGCGTTCAGGCTCCCTCGCGGTACAGCACCTTCTTCACCGCGGCGATGATCTTCGGTGCGTCCGGCTGCGTCGCGTTCTCCAGGTTCGCGGCATAGGACATGTTGACGTCCAGGCCCGTGACGCGCTCCACCGGCGCGTCCAGGTCGTCGAACGCCTTGGACTGGATGATGTCCACCACGGACGCGCCCACGCCGGCGAGCACCCAGCCCTCCTCCACGATGACGGCGCGGTTCGTCTTGCGCACGCTCGCCAGGATGGCCTCCTCATCCAGGGGCCGCAGCGTGCGCAGGTCCAGGACCTCCACGCTGATGCCCTCCTTCGCCAGCTCCTCGGCCGCCTGCATGCAGAAGTAGTACATGCGGCTCCAGGTGATGATGGTGACGTCCGTGCCCTCGCGCTTCACGTCCGCCTTGCCGAGCGGCACGACGTGTTCGCCCTCCGGCACCTCGCCCTTGATGGCGTAGAGCCGCTCGCCCTCGAACATGACCACCGGGTTGTCGTCCCGGATGGCCGCCTTGAGCATGCCCTTGGCGTCCGCGGGCGTGGCGGGCGCAATCACCTTCAGGCCCGGGAAGTGCGCGTAGTTGGCCTCCAGCGCCTGGCTGTGCTGGCTGGACAGCCGGCCACCGGCGCCACCCGGGCCGCGGAACACGATGGGGCAGCGCAGCTGGCCACCGGACATGTGCCGCAGCTTGGCGGCGTTGTTGACGATCTGGTCCATCGCGAGAATCGCGAAGTTCCAGGTCATCATCTCCACCACGGGGCGCAAGCCCACCATGGCCGCGCCCACGCTCAGGCCGGTGAAGCCCAGCTCGGCGATGGGCGCGTCGATGATGCGCGCGCTCCCGAACTTGTCCAGCAGGCCCTGCGACACCTTGAAGGCGCCGTTGTAGCGGCCCACTTCCTCGCCAATCAGATAGACGTTGGCGTCGCGCTCCATTTCCTCGGCGAGCGCCTGGTTCAGCGCCTCGCGGTACATCAACTCGGGCATCGTCGGCTCCGACTCGAATCTGAAAAAGGGTTGGTAGACAGGTCAGCGCGCGCCTAGCGGATGAGGCCCGCCTTCTTGTCGGCCGCCTCGGCCTGCTCGCGCGGCTCCAGGTCCCACGTCACCTTCAGCTCCTGGCCACTGGGGTACTTCGGCCAGTTCACCTTCTGACCCAACACGCGCTCGCGGGGGCGCACGTCTTCTTCGCCCTCCTCCACGATGGTGTCGCGCCACAGCTCGTCCAGGCTGGGCTCGGGCGACTCGTCGGCGAACTTCACCGCCTGGTCCACCCGCGCCTTGATCTCCTCTTCGATGGACTCGAAGACGTCGTCCTGGGCCAGCCCCTGCTTCTGGATGTAGGCGCGCAGCTTCGGGATCGGGTCGCCCTTGCGCTCCGCCTCCACCTCCTGCTTGGTGCGGTAGGTGGCGGGGTCGGCCATGGAGTGACCGCGGAAGCGGTACGTGTTGGCCTCCAGCAGCACGGGGCCCTTGCCGGCGCGGCAGTACTCGGCGGCGTCCTTGACGGCCTCGTACATGGTCAGCACGTCCATGCCGTCCACCGGCTCGCCGCGCATGTCGTAGGCGCTGGCGCGCTTGTAGATTTCCGGCACCGCCGACGTCCGGGAGATGGCCGTGCCCATCCCGTAGCGGTTGTTCTCGCAGATGTAGATGACCGGGAGCTTCCACTTGGACGCCATGTTGAGCGTCTCGTGGAAGGAGCCCTGGTTGGCGGCCGCGTCGCCGAAGTAGCAGAGCGTGACGCGGTCCTCGTTGCGGTAGCGGCTGGCGAAGGCCATGCCCGCCGCCAGGGGAATCTGGCCGCCGACGATGCCGTAGCCGCCATAGAAGTGATGCTCGATGTCGAAGATGTGCATCGAGCCGCCCTTGCCCTTGCTGTAGCCGGTGCCCCGGCCCATCAGCTCGGCCATGACCATGCCCGCGTCGCTGCCACGGGCCAGCGGCTGGCCGTGGTCACGGTACGCACTGAGCATGTAGTCGTCCGGACGCAGGGCTTCCGCCGGTCCCACCGCCACGGCCTCCTGGCCGATGTAGAGGTGGCAGAACCCGGCGATCTTCCCCAGCGTGTACTGCTGACCCGCGCGCTCCTCGAAGCGACGGATGAGGTACATCTTCCGGTACATGTCCAACAGCAGTTCTTTCGAGTACGGGCTGGCCACCGCGGGATGCCTCCATGCAGGCCGCCCCCGGGGCTCCCGGGGCGGCGAACGCCGAGCGACTCAATAGCGCGCGGCAGGGGGACTTCAAAGCCTTTCAAACCCCGTCAACACCGGGCCTTATTCAGGCGCGGTGCGTCAGGAGCCCAGCGCGAAGTGCGGGACGGAAATGACGCCGTCCAGCAACTCCACCGGCCGGCCCGAATGGTCCGTGGCCAGATGGATGACGGTGGCCTCTGGAAACTTCCGCCGGTAGTCGTTCGCGTGCGTGGGCTCGTTGTCGAAGGCAGCCACCACGCTCCCCAGCCGGCCCAGCCGCGCGTGCGCCTCCCGCTTGAAGGCGTCGTCGTCCTCGGCCAGCGTGGGCTTCATCACCAGGTGCACCCGGTCGTCATCCGGCAGCGCCAGGCCGTGGCGGAGCATGCAGGAGACGGAGCCCTCCCGCATGGCCTCGTGGCGGCCGGTGACGTAGACGAGCCGCGCGCGGGTGGCCACCACCGCGTGGGTGAAGCTGGCCGCGCCGTCGATGGCCTCGTCGTCCACGCAGTAGTCGCTGGTGAAGAAGCGCTCGGCCCAGAAGCGGCGGGCATCGGCGAATTGGGACTCCACCAGGGCGTCCTCCAGGCCGCAGGCGCGCATGGCCTCCTTCATGTCCCAACCCGTCACCCAGTGGCGCGGCTCGCAGGCGGCCAGCACGGCCAGCGAGCGGGCGGCGCCATACTCCCGGAGGATGCGGGCCTGCCGGGGCCGGTTGTCGAACAGGGTGGAGTCCAGGTCGAACGCCAGCACGGCGGAGGAGCCCAGGGAGCTGGCGCGCGCCAGGATGGAACGCAGGGTGTCACGCCAGTCGTCGCGGATGCGCTTCTTGAAGTCGTCGTAAGCCATGTGCGCCCGGGAGATTACCCGCGCGCGCGCCAGGGTGCCGCCGAAACCTCAACCAGGGGCGTCATGCGCCCCCCTCCCTGCCTGGAGCGTCGCGCCCACCTCACGCCGCGGACTTCCACCCCGAACGGCTGGGCGGCGTCC
This sequence comes from Myxococcus sp. AM010, assembly GCF_013372585.1. Classification (NCBI taxonomy): domain Bacteria; kingdom Pseudomonadati; phylum Myxococcota; class Myxococcia; order Myxococcales; family Myxococcaceae; genus Myxococcus; species Myxococcus sp. AM010. The sequence goes on along the minus strand of NZ_JABXEO010000002.1, from coordinate 184,536 downwards.
CGGGGCCGGGGTCCGTGAAGCGCTGCATGCGCTGGATGCCGTTGCGGTCCAGCACCAGGCGCACGAACTGGACGGAGTCCTGACGGCGGTCCTTCTCCTCCTCCACCACCGTGAAGCGGAACACCATGTCCACCGGGTAGCGCTTGGTGCCCCGGATGTGGCCCACCGACAGGTCCGCCAGGTCCACGTACTCCAGCGCCAGCTCCGGCTCGTCCATGTCGCGCAGGAAGCGCTCCACGTTGAGGCGGAGGATGTCCGTCACGCCCGTCAGGCCCCGCTGCGTGCGCGGCAGGTGCCGGGCATCCAGGACAATCTGCTTCTGGTACCGGATGACCGTCTCGGACAGCTCGCCCTGCGTCGCGGTGAGGAAGTCGTCGCGCTGCCGCAGCGCCGACACCGTTTCCGGCACCTTCAGCGCGGGCCCGTAGTCCACCCGCTCCTCACACGCGCCAATGACGCGCCCGGTGACGGGGTCCACCAGGTTCGTGGTCCGGTCCGCCAGGTGCATGGCCGCCACCCGGCTGAGCATCCGCCGCAGGCCCTCCTTGATGCGGTCCTTCACCATGTACCCCACCACGAGGATGAGGAAGAAGTTGAGGCTGGCCTGCGCGTAGCGCTCCTGGGCCCAGAAGGCCACCGAGGTGGCCACCGTCATCGCCACGCCCGCGGCCAGCGCGAAGAGCATCTCCTCCCAGCCCTGCCGCTTCTGCCGCCGCTTCGACGACAGGAACAGCACGTTCATGCAGAACTTCTTCAGGAACCCCAGCCGGAGGATGTACTCCTCGTTGTCCCCCGTGGGGCTGAGCACGCTGCGCAGCCGGTGCTCCTTGCGGTACGCCTCCTCCCGCAGCACCGCCTCCATCAGGCCCTTGCGCAGCCCATGCCACGGCTCGCCGCGGGGCAGCGCCTTCATGTCCGCCACCGAGCGCCGGAAGCCGCCCTCCACCAGGAGGCTGACGTATTCGTCCACCAGCCGCAGCGACGCCCGCGAGCGCTCCTGCAGGTGCAGCTCCCCCACCGCGCGCAGCCACATGCGGAAGCGCTCCAGCACCCGCGTCACGCCGGCCTGCATGGCGATGACTTCGGACTCCAGCACCGCGCACGCGTCCGTGGGCAGCGCCACCGGCCCCTCACACCGCGACTCCACCCCGGTGGCGAAGCGGCGCAGCGCCCCGCGCAGCACACAGGACAGGAGCTTGGCCTGGTACACGACGTCCTTCTCGGACCCCATCCCCGTGCGCAGCCACGCCTCCAGGCGCACCAGCGGCGAGGTGTCCGAGGTCAGCAGCTCGTTCACCGCCATCACCGGCGTCTTGAAGCGCACGTAGTTGTGGATGTCCGCGTAGAAGTCCGCTCGCGGGTACGTCTCCGCGTCGATGTTCAGGCTCCCGGGCAGGAAGAGATACGCCTCCACGAGGTAGCGCGTCTCTTCCACCCCGGAGGGCTGGTACTCGAGCTTGATTTCGAACTGCTTCCGGTCGTGGACCTCAAAGCGGCTCTGCAGGGGTGCGGGTAACTGGGACACCCCTGGAGTCTACGTTACATCCCTGTCACGCGGGAGTGACCCCGACGCCACACCTCGTTGGGGCCACACGGATATCACCCGCCAGTGCCGGTCCGGTTCGCTGGCGCCGCTGGAGGCACCGGCAGGGTGGCCGGCACGGGCGTGGACTTCGGCTGGGGCCGGGCGTTCCACACCTGGGTGGCCAGCAGCAGCCCCAGGAAGGACAGCGGCAGCATGGCGTAGGGCCAGTTGCCCCAGTTGGCGGCCGTCTTCGCCTCGTCGCCCATGGGCAGGATGGACCCCAGCAGGATGGACTGCAGCGCGGTGCCCGCGTACACGGCGCCGTCGATGATGCCCACCGCGAGGCCGGCGTTCTTCTTGCCCCCGAAGTCCATGCTGGCCGTGCCGGACAACATGCCGTGCACGCCGATGACACACAGGGACATGAAGATGACCGTCCAGCCCAGGGCGACGCTCTCCAGGACGAACAAGGAGATGACGGCGCCCACCGACATGCCGGCGTAGAGCACGGCGGACACCGGGCCGCGGCGCGAGTCGAAGACGCGGTCGCTGATGATGCCGGCGAACATGCCGCCGGTGATGCCCGCCACGCACAGCAGCATGCCCCAGTTGGCCGCGACGAACGTCTCGCCGATGCCCGTCGCCTTCGCGAACTTGGGGTACCACTGCATGATGGCGTTGCGCATGAAGCCGCTGCAGAACTCGATGCAGAGGATGATGATGATGGCGCGGTTGGTCAGCATGCGCTTGAGCACGCCCGCCACGCCCAGCGCGGGCCCCGTCTCTCCGGAGGACGCGTCCGCGGTGTCGAAGTCCGGGTGCCCCGCGTGGCCGGGCGTGTCGCGGATGACGAAGAAGTCCAACACCAGGAACACGGCGAGGACGGCCGCGGGCACGAAGAACGCCCAGTAGGTGGGCGCCGCCTTCACGATGAGCCGGCTCCAGTCGTAGGCGAAGTAGACGCCCAGCGAGATGAGGATGCCGAACACGCCGCCCAGCAGGCCGCGCTCGCGCACGTGGAACCAGGCCGCGTTCACCTTGACGATGGAGACCGCGCCGAAGCTCTGGAAGTACATGTTGACGGCGTAGAGGAACGACAGCGTCGCCACCAGGCCGCCCGGCGGCGCCCAGTCCCGCGTCAGCACCGCGTACACCACGCCGCCCATGGCCAGGTTCGCCACCGCCGAACCCGCGGCCGACATCAGGATGGTCTTCCGGCCCCCCAGCCTGTCCGTCAGCGGGCCGTTGAGCAGGAAGGCCACGCCGTAGACGGCGGTGCCCCACGCGAAGATGGTGCCGAAGTCCGCGTTGGAGGTGCGGTCCCCCATGGCGCTGGTGGCCACGTTGAGGTTGTAGCGTCCCATGTAGAGGAACGCGTACGTCATGCCCAACGGGAACCAGTTGAAGAGCCGGCGGCGCTTGAACGCCTCCGAGTGTCCCAGCTCCACCTTGGGCAGGCGCGCGAGGACGAGGCCGATGGCCCCCAGGAGGATGAGGATGGGCAGGAACTGGGCCAGCCAGGGGGGCAGCGACGACATGCAGCGACCTCTGCGGTGGATTTCGGAACGCCGCGCACCCTACCCCGGCACGCGACGGCGCGAAACCAATGCACGCCCGTCAGGACGGGAGCGCGAGCAGCCGCGTCAAGGAGACCTCCGTCTTCGCGTCCGGGATGTCACCGCGCCGGCACGCGTCCAACACCTCCTGGATGGGGCGCCAGTGCAGCTGCGTGCCCTCCTCCAGCGGCGACCCATCCCCTTCGGGCTCCTCGGGTGAAAGGTCGGTGACATCCACCGCCGCGGGGAACACCTTTTCGGACAGGATGCCCGGCGCCAGGAAGAAGGCGCCGCCCAGCAGCCGGATGTCCTCCGGCTTCACGCTGAAGCCGGCCTCCTCATGGACCTCCGCCGCGGCGCGGCGACGCAGGCCTTCCTCGCCCTTGTCCTCCGGCTCCAGCAGTCCCGCGACGATTTCTTCCACGCGCAAGTAGCCAGACGCGGGGTCTGGAACCGTCATGGCGCCGCGGTTGTCCTTCCGGAAATACGCCGCGGGCCGGAGGTTCATCCGCGTCAGGACCTCCAGGCCTGACGCACCGCGGCGGTAAACGAGCACCGCCACCGCGTCCAACCGGGGCCGGTCCACCACGTCCACCCGGTAGACGGGAGAGGAGGAGCCGTCCGCGCGCCGGTTGCGGCAGCGCAGCCGCCGAACCCGGAGAAAGCCCTCGTCGCATCTCGCGGTAGACGAGAAATCCTCGATGATCTCGATGTCAGTCACACTGGAATGACGCTGCCGCATGTCCGCCTGCTCTCCTGAGGAGTAGGAACGCCAATGGCCGGAACCTGGCCCGCCATGGTGGCGTTGCTTGCTCGACAAAGCTCGATCCCGTACCTTGCGCCCGCTTTACCGCTGTCTCCCCCCCGAAACACGGAATTCTCTTGATGCGTCGCCTCCTGCTCGGCCTCTGCTGCGCCCTGGCCTCTGCTTCGTGCATGCCGGTGCTGGAAGGCCAGGACTACAACCTCGAGGGGCAGGAGGTGCGTCTGACGCTCCTTCATACCTCGGACATCCATTCGCGCCTCATCCCCTACGACTTCACGCCGTTGAAGACGGACGTGGACCTGGGGACCATCCCGGAAGCGGGCCCCTTCGGTGGCGCCACGCGCATGGGGGCGCTGCTCAAGCGCGAGCGCTCCCGTGGCGAGCGGGTGCTGCACGTGGACTCGGGCGACTGCTTCCAGGGCGCGCCCATCTTCAACCTCAACACCGGCGAGGTGGAGTTCAAGTTCCTCTCCGAGGCGCGGCTCGACGCGGCCGTCGTGGGCAACCACGAGTTCGACGCGGGCCTGCTCAACTTCACCCAGATGGCGCAGCAGCACGCGGTGTTCCCGCTGCTGGCCGCCAACTACTTCTGGGACGACTGGCGGGCGAACGGCAACCACCAGACGGCCCTGGAAGTGGAGCCGTACACCATCCGCAACGTGAAGGGCCTCCGGGTGGCCATCATCGGCATGGCCAACATCTCCTCGCTCAACTCCATCGTCGAAGGTGGCAACAGCCTCCAGGTGACGCCGCTGGAGCAGAACGAGGCGGCGCGCGCCTACGTGGACCTGCTGCGCCCCGTCACGGACCTCATCGTCCTGGTCAGCCACCTGGGCCTCCACGAGGACCAGGACGTCATCCAGGGCTACGAGGCCTATTACGAGTTCGGCCGCGCCAAGGCCTACGTGCAGCGCCAGAAGGAGCCCTGGGAGGTCCTGGAGTGGTTCGGCCCCGAAGGGGACGACAAGTCCGTGGTGCGCGTGCGCATCCCCGGCGTGGTGGGCGTGGACGCGGTGATGGGCGGCCACCTGCACGTCGTGCTCAACCCGCCGCAGCTGCTCACCGACCCCGCGGGCCGCAAGGTGGTGCTCGCGCACTCCGGCGCGTTCGCCAAGTACGTGGGCCGGCTGGATCTGGTGGTGAAGATGCCGGAGGTGCTCGGCGCCGGTGAGGGCGGCGAAATCGTCAGCCAGGACTTCCGCGTGTTCCCCATGGACGCCCTGTGGTGCGACGACGCCATGCGCCGCTTCCGCCACGACAGCAGCGTGTTCTGGGAGGAGGGCCAGTTCCTCCGCGACGAGCGCGTCCGTCAGGCCATCCAGGCGTGCAGGAACCAGGAGGACCGGATGACCACGCACCTGCTCCAGCCGTACATCCTGGGCATGGACTTCAACCTGCAGTTGACGTCCATCTTCTCCTACGCGCCGCGCGACGTGCAGCGCCGCAACAACTCCACGGGGGGTGACTCGCCGCTGGGCAACATCGCCGCGGACTCCATGCGCAAGCGCCGCCGCGTCGAGGCGGAGATGGCGCTCACCAACTCGCTGGGCATCCGCGACAACCTCTACGCGGGCGTGGTGAGCCAGGAGTCGATGTTCAACGTGTTCCCGTTCGAGAACACCATCAACATCATGTACCTCTCCGGCAAGGAGATGCAGGAGCTGTTCGACTTCGTCACCGAGCGCTCCGCGGAGCGCGGCTGCGTCAGCCAGGCGCAGATCTCCGGCGCCCGGTTCACCATGGACTGCGCCCAGGTGCAGGTGAACGACCTGCAGACCGCCTGCGACCCGGCGCTCAACGGCACGGACTGCCCCAACCAGGACCGCCAGGGCCACGCGCCGTGGCAGTGCCTGGTGGACCAGAGCACCGACTCCAGCGTGGGCCGCTGCTACGCGCACCCCGGCACCGACATCCAGATCAACGGCAAGCCGCTGGACATCACCGGCACGTACAAGATCGCCGTCAACGACTACATCGCCAAGGGTGGCTCGGGCTTCAACATCCTCAAGCGCAACACCACCCGCATCGAGACGGGCATCTCGCTGCGCGACTCGCTCATCGGCTACATGCAGGACTTCTGCACCTGTGAGGACATCCTCGCGGGCAACCAGACGTCCAAGGCGGGCCACTACTGCGGCAACCTCATCAATGGCCGCTGGACGGTGAACGAACAGGTGGTGGGCTCCTGCCGCGCCGCCTCCGACTTCAAGGCCGCGCTGAACAAGCAGGTGGGCAGCTGCGCCTGCAAGGACCTGCTGTCGCTCCCCTCGGACGCCGCGGAGCGCTGCGGCGTGCCGGGCCTGACGGCCGAGGACATCCAGAGCCAGTGCAACGTGCCCGAGGGCCCGTACACCGGCCGCTGCAACTGCCGGGATGTGCTGGCGGGCAACAACCCCATCTGCGGCACGGTGACGAACCAGCTGCGGAACTTCTGTGAGAACCCCACCTCCGTGTCCATCGCGGACGCGGTTGAGGATTCCCGTATCGGCCGGAGGGTGAAGTAAATGAAGCGCCTGCTCTTCCTGTCGGCCCTGGTGGCGGCCGGCTGTTACACCCAGGAAACACCTCAGCCAGAGGGCGTCGCCTCGTTCCGGGTCAACCTCACGGGCATCTACACCGGCGGCACGCGGACGCCGCTGCCGGTGGTGAACGAATGCGCCACCGCGCACGGCGGCCAGGACCAGGTGCCGCTGGAGGTCCGCGGCACGGCGGACTGCCGGCTGTCCCTGCCCCTCACGCCGGTGGACTTCGACGTGGAAATCACCGCCCTGGACGCGAACGGCCAGCCCATGGAGTCGTTCAACGGGCCGGTGTCCTTCCGCACGGTGCCGGGCAACCTGACCGGTGAGTACCGCTACCGCTGGACCCAGCTCACCAACGGCCGGGGCACCGGCACGGTGCGCTCCGGCCAGCTCTACGGCGACGCCCACGTCTGGGTGCAGGACGAGGCGCCCCAGGTGGACTACGCCGACGGGCAGGTCATCCCCGGCGAGCTGCCCCAGGAGCCGGCGACCCGCACCAACTCCACCGGCCTGTCGCGGCTGATGAAGTTCGAGGAGCCGACCATCCCCACGGTCCAGGTTCCGCAGAACAGCGATCAGCTCACCGCGTATGCCGGGACGTACATGCGCATCGGGCGCAACCCGGAGGCCGGACCGCCGCTGCTGCAGAACTGCCCCGAGGGCGACCCGAACGACAAGCAGCCGGTGACGCTGCTGGTGACGGGCACGGACCCGGGCGGCTTCTTCGTCACGGACATGACGGCCTGCCGCGTGGGAGAGAACAGCGTCCCGGGCGCCAACATCCAGACGGGTGAGCCGGACGGCTACTACCCCGGCCGCTTCAACTCGCTCTACATCTACAACTACTCCTTCCCCGAAGGGCTCGACCCGGGCGACCTGCTGTGGTCGGTGTCCGGCTCCGTGCAGGAGTTCACCGCCACCACGCAGCTCACCTTCCCCGCCTGGACGGTGCGCGAGCGCGTCCGGCTGCTGCCCCAGACGGAGTGGGACAAGTACCTGAAGCTGTCGCCGCCGGTGGAGATCAACGGCCGGCTGTGCGGCTACAGCGGCTCGCTCTACATGACGGACCCGCTGTGTGGTTACAGCTACGGCAACTACAAGATGGAGAGCCTGGAGTCGTCGCTGGTGAAGCTCAGCCGGGTGAAGTTCCCGCGCGTCTTCCACAACTGTGACGCCAACGGCAACGGCACCGTCCCCTTCTTCTGTCCCAACACCCGCGCGGGCACGTGGGGCAGCTGCGGCACGGACAACCCGAGCGACCCGGACATCTCTGAGCGGCAGTGCAACATCGACTGCACGCTGGGCGTTGGCCAGTTCGCCGGGGTCCACTGCGCCGAGCGCAACACGTACAACGGCTTCGGCCAGTTCGTGGTGGAGATGAACCCCACCGGCGCCGCCGAGGCGGGCCTGGACGAGTCCGTCCCCGGCCGCATCCAGACCTTCACCGCCACCGTCAACGCGGACCCCACCATCGTCAACTGGGCCCAGTCGGACACGTTCAGCACGGACCTGCGCATCAACGTGTCCTGCGACAAGCCGGCCAACGTGCGCTTCGGCGCCAGCGGCACCCCGGTGGCGCTGGCGGCCCAGACGCCGCTGCAGCACACCATGGCGGCGGGCGAGGGCACCGTGTACGCCTCCGTCCAGAACCGCGAGGACGGCACCCTCACCTGCAAGGTGGCGGCGGACGCGCGCACGCGCATCAACCTGGTCACCAAGGACGCGGTGCCGGACCTGGCGCCCGACTGCAGCGAGGATGACCCGGACGCCGAGGCGGCTCAGCAGTGCCGCAATCTGCGCGCGGCCAGCTTCGACGTCGTGGGTCACCTGCGGCAGGTAAGCGCTGCTCGCCCGCGGTGGAACGTGCTGCCTCGCGACGTGGACGACATCTGCTGCTACCCCGGCCCGGGCATGGAGTGCCCGCGGCCCATCCGGCCTTGCGTCATTCCGTAGTCTTCTGATGATTCTCGCGACCCGGTGACGGGAAGCAGGGAGGAGCGGTCCCCCGGACCGCTCCGTGGAGAGGGACATTGAAAACGCTGCAGAAGCTGGCCCTGACCGGCCTGATTTCCCTGAGTGCGCCCGCGTGGGCCAGTGACTTCGTGGACACCCGTCTGTCGTTCGTCTTCGCGGACGACAACGTGCTCGCGGGCTCTGGTGAGACGACGCCGAACAGCCCCAATGCGCGGTTCGGCGCCGGCAACCAGAACACGCAGTTCTACGACAACTTCAACACCCGGTTCTCCGGCTTCGAGTCCCTGTCGAACGTGGTGCTCTACAAGCGGGCACCGGCCTTCTTCGAGGGTTTGACGACTGAAGCGGCGCTGACGCTGCTGGTGCTGGAGCGGCCGTCGGGCGGCGTCGACATCCGCGACAACTCCAGCTACATCCGCCTCAACTACCAGCCGCCGGGCTGGAGCGAGAAGGAAGGCATCTCGCTCGTCGGCTTCCCGGTGTCCGCGGACCGCTTCCGCCTGGGCTATGCGTACCGCATCTCCTGGGGTGGCAGCGGCGTGTTCACCACCCGCGCCGTCACCAACGGCGTACCCGGCGGCAAGCTGCAGATCACCCGCGACAACTGGTACGCGTACGTCGGCGGCAAGACGGCGCTGATGCAGAACGAGCTCATCCGCGAGGAAGAGACCAAGTACGGCCTCATGGCCGGCGCGGGCTGGGACATCCTGGAGACGCTGCGCGTCGAAGCGGGCGGCGGCTACTTCCAGAAGGGCCTGGTGCCCGGCCTGGCGACGCTCGGCGTGGAGGCGCCGGTGAACGCCGCGGGCGTGTCCGGCCAGGTCGTCTACCACGTGGGTGTGCCCGTCGGCACCAGCGTGGACTTCCGGCTCTACAAGAACGACCCGGACATCTATCAGCGCTTCTTCGCGCCGGAGCAGTACCCGGGCGGCCTGTCGTACACCGTGTCGCTGGAAGGCAGCTACCTGTCGCAGACGCTGGAGAAGCCCAACGACTTCGGCGCCACCAAGCCGCAGGGCGCCACCGCCGTGGCCCTCCAGGCGCGCGCGAAGTATGACCTGCTCCGCGTCAGCCTCCTCGGCCTGTACCGCAGCCTGTCCTTCATCCAGTTCGAGGTGCCGGGCTTCCCCCCGTTCCAGGACTTCCCGGAGGGCACGGAGCTGAAGCCGGAGATGTTCCTCGCGGTGGGTGCGGACTACCACCTGCCGAAGCTGCACATCACGCCGGGCTTCATCCTCGGTGTGCAGCAGCCGGCCTCGTTCCGCAGCCCCTCGCCGGTGCTGGGCGGCAACGACCCGCCGCCGAGCCTCATCGGCACGCGCACCGTCGTGGTGCGTGACGTGAATCAGCTCAGCATCCTTCCGGAGACGTGCGGCCGCGGCAGCGCGGCGTGCAAGGCGGAGCCCATCTACTCCGCGAAGGCCACCTTCCGCTGGGACATATCGGACTCCGTCGCCGCCGTCGGTGAGGTCTATTACACCTACGACACCAACCGGACCACGTTCCGGGACGACGTGACGGGCGTGGCGCAGCCGAGCTTCGAGCGCCCGCACGCGCTGGGCTTCAACACGCTGCTCCAGGCGCGCTTCTAGTCCACCGCCCTGCCCCACCGGGGCAGCCGAAAGGCCTTGCTCGGCCCGGTCTCTCCTCGTGGGAGGCCGGGCCGTCGCGCGTCAGACGGTCGTCATCCGTACCACCTCGTCGAAGGCGGTGAAGCCCTGCGCCAGCTTGCGCACTGCGGCCTCGCGCAGCGTCCGCATGCCGGAGCGTCGGGCCGCGTCCACCATCTGTGAATAGGGGGCCTCCCGGGCGATGAGGTCTCTCAGTTCGCCCGCGCTGGTGACGATTTCGAAGACCCCCGTGCGCCCCACGAAGCCGGTGCCACGGCAACGCACACAGCCCGCGCCCTTGAGCAGGCGCACGCCACCGGGAAGCAGCGGCAGGGGGGCCTGGAGCGCGAGCAGCTCGTCCGGCGTCAACGTCGTCTCCTGCGCGCAATGGCTACACACCCGGCGCAGCAGGCGCTGGGCCATGACGCCCAGGAGGCTCTGCGCCAGGAGGAAGGACGGCACGCCCAAGTCCCGCATGCGCGCCACCGCGCCGAGCGCGTCGTTGGTGTGCAGCGTGGACAGCACCAGGTGGCCGGTGAGCGCGGACTGAATCGCGTTCTCCGCCGTCTCCGGGTCGCGAATCTCGCCCACCATGATGACGTCCGGGTCCTGGCGGAGGATGTGGCGCAGCGCCCCGGCGAAGTCGAGCCCCACCTTGGGCTGCACCTGCACCTGGTTGAAGGCGTCCCACACCATTTCGATGGGGTCCTCAATCGTCGTGACGTTGACGTCGGGGCCCGCCAGCGCCTTGAGCGCGGAGTAGAGCGTCGTCGTCTTCCCGCTGCCCGTGGGGCCGGTGACGAGGATGAGGCCGTGCGGCTGGTCAATCCAGGACTCGAAGGCGCTCTTCTCGTCCGGCTCGAAGCCCAGCTGAGCGATGTCCTGCACCAGCGTCTCCGGGTCGAAGATACGGATGACCACCTTCTCGCCGAACGCGGTGGGCAGCGTGGACACGCGGAGCTCGACTTCACGGCCATCACGCTCCGTCTTGATGCGGCCGTCCTGCGGCTTGCGGCGCTCGGAGATGTCGATGCGCGCCAGCATCTTCACGCGCGAGACGATGGGCGGATGCACCGGCGCAGGCAGCGTGTGCACCGGGTGCAGCACGCCGTCGATGCGCAGGCGCACCATGCTGGTGGTGCGCTTGGGCTCGATGTGGATGTCCGAGGCGCGGTTGTCGAACGCGTAGCGCAGCAGGTAGTCCACCGCCTGCACCACGGGCCGGTCCGACGCCTCCAGCTCCTGGGTGCCACTGAGCGAGACGAGCTGCTCGAAGTTGGCGACCTGGGCTCCGGCCGCGGCGCTGAAGTCGTCGGCGGCTTGCGCCAGCGTCTTCTTGAAGCCGTAGATGTCGCTGATGGACTTGAGGATGTCCGCCTTCGCGCTGAGGACGGGCTCCACCGGCAGGCCCGTCAGGCGGTGGAAGCTCTCGAAGAGCTCCCCGTCGAAGGGGTTGGCCACCGCCACCAGCAGCCGGCCCTGCGGGGTGCGCTCCAGGGGGAGCAGCACGTGCTTCTGTGCGTAGGGCCTGGACACGGTGCGCGTGGCCAGCGCCATGTCGAGCTTGAGCGGGTCAATCTTCCGGTAGCTCATGCCGGCGGCGCGCGCGGCGGCCTCCGTGACGCGGTCCTCGTCCAGCACGCCCCGGCCGTTGGACAGCGGCACCTGGAACGCCGCCACGACCTCCACCGGAGACACGTCGTACCGCGCGGCCTCCTTGCCGCCCGTGCTCCCCTGGTGCGCCTTGAGCACCCGGGCGCGCGCGGCGCCCTCGCGGGCCAGCACCTCCTGGGCCTGCTGGGGCTGCAGCAGCCCCTGGGCCACGAGCGCCTCCAGCACGAACAGCGTGGTGAAGTCATCCCGGCTCTTCGGAGCAGTGCTCCCCACGCCACTCACAGGCAGTACCAAGCGCGTCTCCTTTCACCCCGGCCGCCCGCCGGAGCGCGACCCCACAGCGTACCAGACGACCTTCGGCACACGGCGGTGCGCCGAGCGGAAAACACCCAGGGCGCCCTCCGCGCCACCAGCCAGGCATGGAGCCGCCGTCAGGCCCGTCCTGCGGCCGTGCGGGCACGGCGGCGCGCCACCGTCAGTGCACGGTGCTCGTCACCGCGAGCACGGCGGCATCCACCAGGGACTCTGGCGTCGGACGCTCCGCCACGGCCGCCGCGGGCACGCCCAGCCGCTCCAGGGTGGACGCCGTCGTCGGCCCAATCGCCACCACCCGCGCGGTGGCCAGGCGCTCGCGTCCGGCCTCTTCCACGAAGGCCTCGGCCGTGCGCGGTGAAGCGAAGAGCACGACGTCCGGCGGCGAGGCATCCAGCAGGGCCAGGGCCTCCGGTGGCAGGGGCGCGGGCGTGGCGCGATACGCCGTCACCCGCGTCACCAGGACGCCGCGCTCCCGCAGCCCGTCCTCCAGCTCGCGCCGGCCCTCCTCGGCGGCGGGGAGCAGGACCTCGTCTCCCGGTTGCAGCGCGTCCTTGATGAGGTTGAACAGGGCCTCGCCCGTGCCCTCGGAAGGTTCGGCCACCACGTCCAGGCCGTAGCCCTCCGCGGCACGCGTCGTGCGCGGACCCACGGTGGCCACCTTCACCCGCTGAATCCGGTCCTGGGTGCCCGCCTCACGCAGCGCCTCCATCAGCGCCTCCACGCCCGACGGGCTCGCGAACACCACCCAGGTGTAGCGCTGGATGTGCTCGGCCGCTGACGCCAGCGGACGTGGGTCCTCCGGAGGATGCAGCTCCAGCAAGGGCACGCTCAGCACTTCGGCGCCCTCATCCTCCAGGAGGAAGCACAGCTCCTCGGCCCGCTCACGCGGGCGCGTCACCAAGACTCTTCTGCCTTCCAATCGCCGTTCCACGCGCGCGGCAGTCTAGGACTCCCGCGCCTCGGAGCGGCGCGCGAAATCACGCAAGATGTCCGCCGCCCCACGCGACAGCAGGTCCTCCGCCAGGGCTTCACCCAGCGCATGGGCCTGCGACACGGGGCCGCGCACCTCGCCCCGCACCACGTGTGTGCCATCCGGACGGCCCACGAGGCCGCGCAGGAAGACGGTGTCACCCGACACGGTGGCATGCCCGGCCAGGGGCACGGTGCACCCCCCCTCCAGCTTCGCCAGCAGCGCGCGCTCGGCGGTGACGGCGATGCGCGTGGTGGCGTGCTCCAGCGGGGCCAGCAGCTCGCGCACGCGGGTATCGTCCGTGCGGCACTGGATGGCCAGCACGCCCTGCCCCACCGCGGGCAGGCTCACCTCGGGCGGCAGCACCTGGGTGATGACGTCCTCCAGGCCCAGGCGCTTGAGGCCGGCAGAGGCCAGGAGCGCGCCCGCCAGCCCCTGCTCCCGCGTCCTCGCCAGGCGCGTCTGCACGTTGCCGCGCACGCTGACGATGTCCACGTCCGGCCGGCGCGAGCGCAGGATGCAGCTGCGGCGCAGCGACGACGTGCCCACGCGCGCGCCCTTGGGAAGGGTGTCCAGCGTCAGCCCGCCCATGCCACAGAAGGCGTCGCGTGGGTCCTCCCGCTCCGGCACCGCGGCGAGCATCAGCCCTTCGGGGAATACGGACGTCATGTCCTTGAGGCTGTGCACGGCGATGTCCGCGCGGCCGTCGAGCAGCGCCTGCTCGATTTCCTTCACGAACAGGCCCTTGCCGCCCACCGCGGACAGCGGCGCGGACAGGAAGCGGTCTCCCTCGGTGGTCATCTCCACCAGGGACACTTCCAGCCCGGGATGATGCGAGCTCAGCAGCGCGCCCACGTGGCGCGCCTGCCAGAGCGCCAGGGGACTCTGCCGGGTGGCGATGCGCACGTGCGGCATTATTTGCCCCCCGTGGCGGCTTGAATCGGCGCGGCCATGACGGAGGGCGCGGCGGCGGCGGTGCCCACCTCCTCCTCCAGCAGCCCGAACAGCTCGGCGGCGGCGCCGGCCAACCGGTTGCCCTCCCCCTCCGGCCCCACGGCGCGCAGCCGCGCGGTGGGCTCATGCAGCAATTTGTTGACGATGGCTCGGCCCATGGCCTCGATGCTCTTTCGTTGCTTGTCGTTGAGTCCGTCGCCCAGGGCGCCCAGCGTGCGCTCCACCTCGGAGCGGGCGATGGCCTCCGCGCGCTGACGCAGCCGGGCCAGCACCGGCGTGCCCTCACGCAGCGCGCGCTCCTTGACGAACCGCGCTACTTCCTGCGCGACGAGCACGCCCGCCTTCTGCGCCTCTTCCGCGCGCGCCGCGGCGTTGTCCGCGACGAACTTCTGGATGTCATCCACGTCGTAGGCGTGCACCCAGTCCAGCGTGCCCACGGCCGGGTCGATGTCGCGCGGCACCGCCAGGTCCACCATGAACAGCGGCCGGCCCCGGCGCCCACGCCCCAGCGCGCCCACGTTGTCCCGCGTGAAGAGCGGCACCGGCGACGCCGTGCTGCACACCACGATGTCCGCCGCGGCCACCAGGCTGAGCAGCTCCTCGAAGGGCCGCGCCTGTCCGCCCACCTCCGCCGCCAGCGCCTCCGCGCGCGACAGGGTGCGGTTGGTGACGTAGAGCTTCAACGCACCGGCCTGCTTCAGGTGGCGCGCCGCCAGCTCGCCCATCTCTCCCGCGCCCACCACCAGCACCGTCTTTCCCGCGAGCCCGTCGAACACCTTGCTGGCCAGCTGCACCGCCGCCGCCGCCATGGACGTGGCCGCGCGGCCAATGGCCGTCTCCGTGCGCACGCGCTTGGCGCAGCTGAAGGCGGCCGCGCACGCGCGCATCAACTCACCGCGCACCGCGCCCGCGCCCTGGCCCCGCTCGAAGGCGTCCTTCACCTGGCCCAGGATCTGGGCCTCGCCCAGCACCATGGAGTCCAGGCTGCACGCCACGCGGAACAGGTGCACCAGCGCCGCCTCGCCCTGGTGCTCGTAGAGGTGCTCCAGGGCCTCCACGCCGCCCAGCGCCTGCAGCTCCGTCAACGCGCGCTGCCGCGCCAGCGCCGCGTTCGGCGCGAACAGGTACACCTCCACGCGGTTGCAGGTGGACACCCAGAGGGCCTCCACGGGCGCCTGGGCCAGCCGCTGGAGCACGTCCACCTGACGCGACTCCGGCAAGGCCAGCCGCTCGCGGACGGTGAGGGGCGCCGTCCGGTGGGACAGGCCAATGCAGATGAGCTCCATACTCAGGGCATCCTCATGGCCGCCGAGGGCGCTGACACGTCATACGAAGACAGGAAGGACACCATGACCAGGCAGAACCCCGCCATGGTGAGGAAAGCCACCCGCCGCCCCTGCCAGCCCGCGACGGAGCGCGCCACCAGCAGCGCGGCGAAGACGGCCCACGCGACCAGGGTGGCCAGCGTCTTCCCATCCACGGTCCAGGGGCCCGGCGCGGTGCCCACGAAGAAGGCCCCCGTGGCGAGGGTAATGGACAGCGCCAGGAAGCCCCACAGCACCAGGCGTCGGTTCAGCGTGTCCAGGAACTCCAGGGAGGGCAGGCGGGAGAACAAGAGCCCGAAGCGCTTCGCCCTCACCTGCCGCTCCATGAGCACGTACATGACGCCCACGCCCGCGGCGACCGCGAACGCGGCCAGCCCCAGCAGCGCCAGGGTGATGTGCAGCGGCAACAACGGCTGACGCACCCCGGGAGGCAGCGGCGCCTGCCCGCCCTGCATCAGCAGCCCGGGCAGCAGCGCGGCCAGCGCCAGCGGCGTGAGGAAGGCGCCGATGACGGGCCGGCGGTAGCGCACGTCCAGGAACAGGAAGATGACCAGCAGCAGGAAGGCCAGCGCGGAGAAGCCCTGCGCCAGGCCCACCGGCCGCCCGCTCTGCACCCCGAGCAGTTCGAAGAGCGCCACGCCATGCAGCGCCAGGCCGCCGCCCACCAGCACGCGCCCGGCCGTGGCCAGGGCGTCCGACTGGCGGACCAGGTAGGCCAGGTAGACGACGGCGGCGATGCCATAGGCGTGGCAGGCGAGCGAGACGAGCGTGTGGCTCATAGGGGCAGGCTCATAACCACGGAAGACGGACGAATCAGCCCATCTTGTTGAGGATGAAGGCAGCCAGAAGGTCTGCTTCAGAGTCCGGCTTCGTGTCCGCGCCCTCTGGCCTGGGCGCGCCGGCGGCGACCTCCGCTACATACCCTGGAACGACCTCATAGGCGTTGTCCCCCACCAGCACCGAGTCGGCCATCTGCTCGGCACCCAGTCGGGCAAGTTGCTCCTCGGTCTTCACCCGGGCCACCAACCCCTGGGTGTCTTCGCCCGACACGAGCTGGACGAAGTGGACCGCGGGCGTGACGGGAAAGGTCACGCCGCCCTCCGCCATCACCACCAGCCGGCCTTCGCGCAGGTCTGCTTTGTCCGCCAGCGCCCACTCCTCGAGCTGGGCCTGGGGCAGGAAGAGCTTCGTCACGCCCGCCAGCTTACACCAGCCACCCCGCCCCCGGGGGGACGCTTGGGGGAAATGGTTGAAACAGGCGCCATCCAGCCGCATCTGAGCCGCCAGATTGGCTGATGGTCGGCCGATCCTTGCAGGCCCACCGGACGCGTACTAGAGGACGCGGCGGCGGTGCCCGGACAGGGCACGAGGAGACACCATGTCAGGCGCGGACGTGACGAACATCGGGGATGGCGACTTCAAGCAGCAGGTCCTGGACTCCCAGGAGCCCGTGCTGGTGGATTTCTGGGCGACGTGGTGCGCGCCGTGCCGCGCCATCGCGCCCTCCATCGAAGCGCTGGCCTCGCAGTACAAGGGGCAGGTGAAGTTCGCCAAGCTCAACATCGATGAGAACCAGGACACGCCGCAGGAGTACGGCATCCGCTCCATCCCCACCCTGCTCTTGTTCAAGGGCGGCCGCGTGGTGGAGCAGATTGTCGGCGCGGTGCCCAAGGCCCGCATCGAAGACGCCGTGAAGAAGGCCCTGACGTAGCCTCGCCGCCGCGGGGCCGGGCGAGAGAGCGCGCGCCTGCTGCGCTCTTCGCGCCCCCTCCGCGGCAGCCTGTCTCAGCCCAGCAACGCCACGCAGCGGCGGAGCACCTCCAGCCGCGCGTAGCGCTTGTCGTTTCCCGGCACCACGTGCCACGGCGCGTCGGGGCGGTGCGTGCGGTCCAGCATCTCCTGGATGGCCGCTTCGTACTTCTTCCACTTCGCCCGGTTCCGCCAGTCCTCCTCCCCCAGCTTGTAGCGCTTGGCCGGGTCCGCCTCGCGCTCGCGAAACCGCTGCAGCTGCGTCTTTTTGTCGATGTGGATGAAGAACTTCACCATCCGCACACCGTCCGCGGTGAGCATGTGTTCAAAAGCGTTGATTTCATCGTAGGCGCGCCGCCACTCCGTCGGCTTCGCGAAGCCCTCCACCCGCTCCACCAGCACCCGGCCGTACCAGCTCCGGTCGAACATGCAGACCTCGCCCGCGCCCGGCGTCTTGCGCCAGAAGCGCCACAGGTAATGGTGTCTGCGCTCTTCCTCTGACGGCGCGGAGATGGGCCAGACCTTGTAACCACGCGGGTCCATCAGCGTGGTGAGCCTGCGAATGGCGCCGCCCTTGCCAGAGGCATCCCAGCCCTCGAAGACGACGACGGCCTTCCGCCCCGCCAGGTAGTTCTGGATCTGCAGCGCGAAGACGCGCTCCTGGAGCGTCTTGAGCGTCTTCTCATACTTCGCGGATTCACCCACCGAGACAGACGGGTCGACCGCTGCGAGTGTCACAGTGCCGTGAGGACATACGGGAAATACGTATCCATTTGCAGTCTTGTCATCAATTTTCTGAGATCGTTTACGAGTCAAGACAGACCCTCCAAGGTTGTATTGACAGCGATGACTTCAACCGCCAAATAGGCACATAGCAGTGTCTGTGTTGGCTGACTGTTTTCACTTGGAGTATTCATGGCACGACCACGAAAAGAATTGTCCACCGTCCCGCTGACGCCGGCCATGGTGAACTGGGCCGAAGCCTTGGGAGACGCCATTGGACGCGGCATGCTGCGCGCGCTCAACGACGGGATGCCCAGGCTGGGCAGCGCCTCGCCCAGCTCCACCGCGCTCACCGCGGGCCGGCGCCGCGGCCGGCCGCCGAAGGTGATGGCGGGCGCCAGCCTGGTTTCAATGGATCGCCGTTGCACGATGGAGGGCTGTACTCGCGAGCAGCGCTCGAAGGGGCTGTGCTCCGCGCATTATCAGGCCGAACGCCGCCGCCAGATTTCGGGCGGCAAGTCGGCCTGAGTGCCTGCCCACCGGACACCCGCCCACGGCCCTGGGCGATGACCGGTCCAATGCCTCAGCCCTGCCAGGGGTCCGAAACGGACGACGTCGCCTTGAGCAGCTCCCAGGCCGCCAGCACGTCCACCACGCGTTCCACTTCATTGGGCAGGGAGCGAGCCCGCTGGGACTTGAGATAGTCCTCCGCGAAGGCCCTCAGCCGCATCCCCACGAAGAGCCGCGCCAGCGCCACCTCCGTCTGACCGCTGAAATCGAGGAAGCGCACGCCAAAGCCGCTGCGGCCCTCCGGCCCGTTCTCCCGCTCCTCCCGCACGATTTCCGCGCGCGCCTGCACGGGCGCGGCGCCCGGCTCCAGCGCGAAGCGCACGCCGAGCACGGTGCCCAGCGGCAGGTAGAAGGTGCTCTCCAGGAACGCGCCGCTGACGCTGACGTTGACGGACACGAGGCTCGCCTCGAAGCGGCGCTCGCCCGCCTCGTCATCCACCCAGACCTCGAAGCGCGTGGCGAGCTGGGCGCGGGGAAAGTGGCGGTGCTCGGCCTCGCCCTGATTCATCTCAATCAACGGCGCGAAGGCCGGCCTCGGCTCGGGGCTCACCGCCGCCACGTTGCCACCAGGACGCGCCGGAACCACCGCGGGGCGGACCTCCTTCGCCGGCGCCGCGGCCGGCGCTGACGCTCGCGCGGGCGCGCGCACCGGCGCCTCCACCCGCGTGCTCCCGACTGCCTTCTGGCCACCCTTCCTCTGCATGACGCGTCCTCATCTGCCCGGGAGGACTCGCCCTCCACGTGTGTTGGTGGGGTGATTCATACACCACCCCATGCCGCGCGCCGAGAAACGCTTGCGCCCGGCCCGCGAGGATAAATCCGGAAATTCTCAGAACATGTGACGGCGCATGCTGATGTTCACCAACAAGCCGATGCTGAGCATCACGGAAAGCAGGGATGAGCCGCCATAACTCATCAACGGCAGGGTGATTCCCGTCACCGGCAGCAGGCCAATCACCATGCCGATGTTCTCGAACACCTGCCAGAAGAGCATCGCCACGACGCCCACGGCGACGAAGGCGCCGAACCTGTCACGCGCGTTGAAACCCACGCCCAGGCCGAAGATGAAGATGGCGCCGTAGAGCACCAGCAGGACGAGGCACATGACGAAGCCATGCTCCTCCGCCCACACGGAGAAGATGAAGTCGGTGTGCTGCTCGGGCAGGAAGCGCAGGCCCGTCTGGGTGCCCTCGCGCCAGCCCTTGCCGGACACGCCGCCGCTGCCCACCGCGATTTTCGACTGCGCCGCGTGATAGCCGCTGCCGCGCAGGTCCGCCTCGGGGTCCAGCCAGCCGGAGATGCGCTGGCTCTGGTGCTTCTTCAGGTGGTGCCGGACGATGGTGGGCCGAGGCTCCGGCACGTCGCGGATGTAGTCGTTCCAGATGACGATGCCCGCGGCCAGCACGGCCGTCACCAGCGTGGCCACCAGGTACCAGCGCACCTTGCCGAAGAGGATGATGGTGAGCGACGACAGGCCAATCATCAGCGCGGTGCCCAGGTCCGGCTGCACCAGCACCAGCGCGAAGGGGACGAAGACGACGAGCAGCGGCTTCCACAGCCGCGTCAGGCCATAGGAGGGCTCATTGGGCTGGAAGTCGTCGTGGTAGACCTTGGCCAGCATCAGCACGACGCCAATCTTCATGAACTCCGCGGGCTGCATGCGGAACGGGCCAATGGCGAACCAGCTCTCTGCCCCCTTGGCCGTGTGCCCGAAGAACCGCAACGCGATGAGCAGGAGGATGTTGGTGACGTAGATGGGCGCCGCCATGCGCTGAATCCACCGGTAGTCCACCAGGCACACCACCAGCACGGCGGTGATGCTCACCCCCAGGTACAGCATCTGCGAACCCCACACGGGCGAATGCGGGGGCCGCGACGCCGAGGCCAGGTTCCAGATGCCCAGCGCGCACACCGCCAGCACGGAGAAGATGAGGCCCCAGGGGATGTGGGGCACCATCCGCCGCTCAATCCGCAGTTGCACGCGTGCGTTCCTCGTCGTCGCCCGGCAGCCGGGCCGGTGGCCGTACCCCCCGCGTCAGCGCCGCCTCGTCAGGACCGGGCGCGCGCGTCACGGAGGACGGCGTGTAGGGCTGGTTGGGACGCGGCGGCGGCGCCGTGGCGTCCAGCTTCTTCAAGTCGAAGTACTTCTGGAACACCGCCATCGCGGTGGGCGCCGCGTCCGAACCGCCGTGGCCGCCGTGCTCGTTGAGCACGACGATGGCAATCTCCGGCTTGTCCGCTGGCGCGAAGCCCGCGAACCAGGCGTGGTCGCGCTCGAAGAAGCTCATCTGGTGCGTCTTCAGGCGAATCGCGCCCAGGCGGGCCACCTGCGCGGTGCCCGTCTTGGACGCCACCAGGATGTCCTTGTCCCGCATGTGATTCATCCGCGCGCGGTAGGCGGTGCCGCCCGGCTCGTGCGCCACCTTCACCAGTCCCTCCACCACCGCCTTGAGGTGCGCGGGCGAAAGGTCCACCTTGCGCACCACCTCCCGCTGGAACGATTCAATGGTCTGCCCGTCCAGGTTCTCCAGGCGGTTCACCATCTGCGGCTTGTAGAGCGTGCCGCCGTTCGCGATGGCCGCGTACACCAGCGCCAACTGGAGCGGGGTGACGTTGTTGTCGCCCTGGCCAATGGAGCTGTTGAGCGCCATGCCCTTGGTGTAGCCGCCGGGCGACGCCTTGTCGTGGTAGGCGCTGGTCGGCATGATGCCGGGGACCTCGGCCACCACGTTGACGCCCGTGGGGCTGCCCAAGCCCAGGGCCTTGCCCATCTCTCCAATGGGGTCCAGGCCAATGGTGTCCGCCACCTTGTAGAACCAGGTGTCGCACGACGTCTTCATGGCGGCGAGCCCATCCATGTGCCCGTGCCCGGCGTCCTTGTGGCAACGCCAGGTGCGCGCGCCCAGGCGGTAGCCCCCCGGGCAGTTCACCACCGTCTCCGGACGGAAGGCGCCCGACTTGAACGCGGCCAGGGCGGTGATGACCTTGAAGGTGGAGCCCGGGCTGTAGTGTTCGGCGGCCACGCGGTTGATCATCGGGTCCAGCGGATCTCGCGACAGCAGCGCCATCTGCGCGGGCGTCACGCGACCGGTGAGCAGGTTGGGGTCGAAGCCCGGGCGCGACACCAGCGCGCGGATGAAGCCCGTGTTGACGTCGATGGCGACCACCGCGCCCGTCACACCGGGGAAGGCCCGCTCCGCCTCCTCCTGCAGCCGCATGTCGATGGACAGCACCAGGTTGTTGCCCGGACGCGGCGCCACCACGGCGTTGTCCCCCAGCTTGTCGTTCAGCTCCTCAATGGTCTGTCCGCGCGCGTTCACCACTTCCTTGCGCACGCCGTCGGTGCCGCGCAGCCGCTGCTCGAAGTAGCGCTCCAGCCCGCGCCGGCCAATGTAGTCCCCCAGGGCGTAGCGGGCGCCGTCGCCGTTGAGGCGCTCCAGCTCCTCCTGGGTGATTTCATTCATGTAGCCCAGCACGTGCGACAGCACGGAGTTGGTGCGGTAGTGCCGGTGCGGCACGGGCGCCACCTCCACGCCGTCCAGGATGTCCCGGCGCGCGGCCAGCCTGTCGTACTCGTCGCGCGACAGGTCCACGCGCACCGGCACCGGCTGGAAGGGGGCATTGCGCCGCCCCATGCGCACCAGGTCCTCCACCTTCTTGCGCTGGTCCGGGTCCCACTGGAGCAGCTCCGCCAGGCGAGGGATGACCTGCTCGTAGCAGTCGGTGCAGAAGGCCGGGGTGATGAAGGCGTCGAAGGACGGACGGCTGTCCACCAGGATGGTGCCACGCGCGTCCTTGATGACGCCGCGGTCGGCGCGCAGCCGCACCTCCTTGACGAAGTTGGCCACGCTCTTGGCGGCGTACTCCTCGCCCCGGGTGATTTGCAGCCGGTAGAGCTGGATGGAAAGCAGCCCCAGGCCCAGCACCATGGCCAGGCCCAGCCACAGGAAGCGCCGCTTGAGCTCGCGCCCCGGCGTCGTGTTGCCCAAGGTGGGCGGCGTCACCGCAGCAACCCCGCGGGCCGCTCCTGAGACGCCTCGAAGCGCCGCAGCAACGGATAGAGCGCCAGCGCCGCGATGCCCGTGAGCGCCACCTGCAGCGGCAGCTCCGCCAGCAGCGCGCCCGGACCGTCCTCCTTCACCGTCAGCCAGGTGAAGAAGGTGGCCAGCAGCGAATGGCCCACGTCCGCGCCCATGGCGAACAAGGCGAAGGCCAGCGGGCCCCGGACCTCCACGAAGGTCGGCACCAGCCGGCCCACCAGGAAGATGAACACGGCCAGGAAGGTGTAGAGCCAGGTGGGCTGCCCGCTCATCAGGTCCAGCAGGTACCCCACCGAGAAGGCGGAGAAGGCCCCTTCCAACAGCGAGGCCCGCAGGGCCAGGAACGCCACCAGCACCACGGTGACGTCAATCCGGCCGAGCTCCAGGCCGGCCTGCTTCACCAGGACCGATTCCAGCGTGAGCAACGCCAGCGCCAGTGCGACAGACACCAGGAACTTCATTTCGACGCGCCCTCCGCGGTGCTGCCTGGCGCCATGGCGCTGTAGGGGCTGCCCACCACCAACACCTCTTCCAGCTTGCTCGTATCCACCGCCGGAACGATGTCTGCGCCCTGGAACATGCCGTGCTCCTTCTTCTCCAGGTTCGTCACGCGTCCCACCACCACGCCGGGCGGGTAGATGCCGTCCGTGCCCGCGGTGATGATGAGGTCACCGTCCTCCACATCCTCGGTGCGCAGCATGTTCTCCAACTTCAGGGGCCCGCCTCCGGTTCCCGCCGCCGTGCCCCGGGCCCGCGAGCGCTGCACCCGCACCGCCACCCGGCTCTGAGGGTCCGTCACCAGCGCCACATCCGCATACCCGCCCGTCGCCCGGATGACCTGTCCCACGATTCCGTCCGGCGTCACCACGGACATGCCGCGGAAGACACCCTGCTGCTCCCCGCTGCTGATGCGGACCGACAGCAGCTTCGCCACCGGATTGACGCCCACCACCCGCGCGGGGATCTCCGGCCCGGCCTCCGCCTCCGCGTAGTTGAGCAGCTTGCGCAGCCGCTCGTTCTCCATCCGCGACTCCCCCAGGGCCTGCACCGCCGCGCGCAGCTGGAGGTTCTCCAGTCGCAACGCGTCATTCTCCTGCCGCACGCCCCGGAGGTCCAGGTAGTTCTGGACCCCGGCGCCTCCGCCTTCGATGAGGGCCGTCAGCCCCTGTTGCACGGGGGACGCCACGGCGATGACCGCCCGGTCGACGAAGTTGGGTTCCCTGGCCTTGCGGCCACCGAGCAGGAAGGCCACCAGCGGCGAAAGGAGCAGGAAGCCCACGATGAGGGGGCGGTAGTACCGCTTCAGGAGCGACCACACAGGCAGGAGTTTCCGGGGGTGTGACGGGGGAGCAGGGGCTGGCTAAGGGCTCTAAATCGCTTGCATTTTCCGGTGCGTTATCCTAGGCAGTCAAGGCCTGCATGGGGGGCGGTTCCTGGTCCACCACCCACCGGCCGGGCTACCAACAACACCGCGTCGCGAGTCCTTCCACACGGCTTTTCTCGGCGCGTTTGCCCCAGAAGTGACGACAATGGACGGTCTGAATCCCCGGAAGGTTGCCTCGCTCCTGTTCATCATCGGCATCGCGGTGGTGTTCACGCTCAGTTTCGGCCCGGGCAGTACCGGCTTCAGCGCCACGGGTGGGACGACGGCGCCTGGTTCGGTGGCCTCGGTGAACGGCAAGGAAATCCCGCTGCGTGACTTCGCGGCGGCCTGGGCCCAGCAGATGAGCTTCCTGCGCTCGCAGGGCAGCCCGGTCCCCGAGTCGCTCGCCCGCCAGTTCGGCATGCACAACCAGGTGCTCGACCGCCTGGTGAACACGGAGCTGCTGGCCCAGGCGGCCGAGCGCCACGGCATCACCCCGTCCGACGAAGAGCTGCGCAAGCTCATCCACCAGAACGCGGACTTCCAGAAGGAGGGCCAGTTCGACTTCGAGCGCTACCAGCAGGTGCTGCGCGACTTCTACCGGAAGACGCCGCAGGACTTCGAGGTGGAGCTGCGCCGCCAGCTGGCGGCCCAGAAGATGATGGGCGTGGTGCGCGCCAACGCGGTGGTCTCGGACGACGAGGTCCGCGCCCGCTTCGAGAAGGAAGGCAACCAGGCGAAGGTCGTCTTCGCGCGCTTCCTGCCGGCCATGTACGCCGACACCGTCCCCGCCCCCACCGCGGCGCAGCTGACGGAGTGGAAGAAGGCGCACGAGAAGGAGATCAAGGAGTACTTCGAGGCCAACCGCTTCGTGTACCAGCAGCCGGAGCGCATCCGTGCGCGGCAGGTCCTGGTGAAGCTGTCCCCGGAGGCCACCGCCGACCAGAAGAAGGCGGCCCTGGAGAAGGCGCAGGCGCTGCGCAAGGAGATCGAGGGCGGCAAGGACTTCGCCCAGGTGGCGCGTGACAGCAGCGAGGACCCGGGCAGCAAGGCGCGCGGTGGCGACCTGGGCTGGGTGGAGCGCGGCAGCTGGGAGCCGGCGCTGGCGGACGCCGCCTTCGCGCTGAAGCAGGGCGAGGTGACGCAGCCGGTGGAGACGAAGTTCGGCGTGCACCTGGTGAAGGTGGATGAGAAGCAGGCCGCCCAGGACAAGAAGCTCGAGGACGTCCAGGACGAGATTGCCACCACGCTCTACAAGCAGGACCGCGCCAAGCAGCAGGCCCGCGCCGAGGCGGAGAAGGCGCTGGCCTCCGTCAAGTCGGGGCAGGCCCTGAAGACGCTCTTCCCGCCGGAGAAGGAGCAGCCCGCGCTGCTGCGCTTCGAGACGGAGACGCGCCCGGAGGCCGTGGAGACGGACAGCTTCACCGCCGAGGGTGAGGCGGTGCCGCACCTGGGCCCCGCGCCGGAGCTGGTGAAGGCGGCCTTCGCCGTCGGCGCCCCGCAGGCGCTCGACAGCGTGTTCCCCATGGGCGAGGGCTTCGTGGTGGCGCAGGTGGTGGAGCGCCAGAAGCCGGACACCGAGGGCTTCGAGAAGCGCAAGGAGGAGTTGCGCACCCAGGCCCGTCAGGCCAAGCAGATTGAGCTGACGGAGTCGTTCCTCAAGGCGCTGCGTGAGCAGGGCACGGTGAACACGAACACCGCCGCCATCGACTCCGTGGTGGGCACCGGGTGAGCCCCGGCGTCCAACCGTGACGCCCCCCGAGGGCCGGGCCGAGGGGACTCCCCTCCCCGGCCCTCGCTCATTGCGGGCTCGGCGGCCACACGGGCCGGGGCACCGGCTACCGCTCCGGGAACTCGTGGGAGCCCGTGCCGCCGCTGGGCGCCATGGGCTCGGCGACGCAGAGCGCGTCCCGGCCGCGGCCCTTGGCCGCGTACATGGCGAAGTCCGCCGCGCGGATGAGGTCCAACGCGGACGAGGCATGGTCCGGGTAGGTGGCCACGCCCACGCTGGCGGTGAGGCGCACGTCCAGGCCCTGCTCGTGGAGGAAGCCCTGCCCCCGGAAGGCCTCGCAGACGCGCTGGCCGATGATGGCCGCGCCCTCCGGGTCCGTCTCCACCAGCAGCATGGCGAACTCGTCGCCGCCATAGCGGAAGACGGCGTCCAGGTTCTGCCGGCCCAACGTCATCAACAGGTCCCCCACCTCCTTCAAGGTGGCGCTGCCCACCAGGTGCCCGTGGGTGTCGTTGACGCTCTTGAAGTGGTCCAGGTCCAGGAAGACGAGCGACAGCGAGTGGCTGAAGCGCTCCGAGCGCTTCACCTCCTGGTCCAGCAGGGCGCGCAGGTGCCGGGCGTTGTAGCAGCCGGTGTGCTCGTCCGTAATCGTCAGCTCCTGCACCCGCCGGAAGTTGCGCGCGTTCTCAATGGCGATGGCCGCGTAGTCCGCGATGGCGGTGAGGATGGTGAGGTCCTCGTTGGTGAAGGGCGGGTCCATGGGCCCGTTCACCAGTTCGATGATGCCCAGCACCCGGCCCCGGGCCAGCAGCGGCACCGCGAGGATGGAGCGGGTGTGGAAGGCGGAGGCTTCATCGAAGCGGGGCGAGAAGCTGGGGTCCCCGCCCACGTCATGGACGAGCCGCGCCGCGCCGGACGTGAAGACGGCGCCGGCGATGCCCTCGCCCGGGTTGAGCTGGAGGCCCTTGAGCACGTCCGCGCCGTCACCCACCGCGATTTCGAAGTAGAGCTTTCCGGTGCGCTCGTCCTGGAGGATGAGCGACCAGTTGCGAGGCAGCAGCAGGCTGCTGACCTTCTGCATCACCAGCGCCAGCACCTCGCGGAGCTCGAGCGTGGACGTCAGGGCCTTGGCCATCTCGTTGAAGGCGGCCAACTGCTCCACTGTCCGCTTCATGGCCGACAGGAGGTCCGCGGGATTCATCCGTAGAGTCCACTCCGGGGCACAAGTCTGGTAAGGCCGGGCCGAGCCGTAACATGCACATGAACGCAGATCAAACGTTGCTCGTCCTGGCCTCGGCGTCGCCGCGACGCAGGGAACTTCTGTCACAGCTGGACCTCCGTTTCACCGTCTTGGCGGCGGACATCGACGAAACGCCCCGTGCCGGCGAGGCGGCGGAGGCCTACGTCGGGCGGCTCGCCCGGGAGAAGGCCCGCGTGGTGGCTTCCCGCCACCCGGGCGCCTGGGTGCTGGCCGCCGACACCACCGTCGCCCTGGGCGCCGAGCTGCTGGGCAAGCCCCGGGACGCCGAGGAAGCCCAGGCGATGCTCACGCGCCTGTCCGGGCGGACGCATGACGTCTACACGGGCGTGGCCCTGGCCGGCCGGCATGAGGAGACGCTGGTGGTCCGCACCCGCGTCACCTTCCGCGCACTCAGCGCCGGGGAGCTGTCCTGGTACGCGCACAGCGGCGAGCCCCTGGACAAGGCGGGCGCCTACGCCATCCAGGGCCGGGGCGGCTTCCTGGTGGCCAGCGTGGAGGGCAGCACCTCCAACGTCGTGGGCCTGCCGCTGGGCGAGACGGTGGCCCTGCTGGAGCGGGCCGGCGTGCCCCTGCCCTGGAGGGCCTCATGAACGGGAGCGTGGCGGAGCGGCTGGCGTCGGTGCGGGAGCGAGTGGCGGCGGCCTGTGCCCGCGCGGGGCGGCCCGTGGAGTCGGTGACATTGGTGGCGGTGTCCAAGCTGAAGCCCGCGGACCTCATCCGCGAGGCCTACGCCGCCGGCCAGCGCGACTTCGGGGAGAACTACGCCCAGGAGCTGCGGGACAAGGCCGCTGAGCTGGCGGACCTGGACGGCCTGCGCTGGCATGCCATTGGCGCGCTCCAGACGAACAAGGTGAAGTACGTGGCGCGGGCGGCCGGAGCCTTCCACGCCCTGGACCGGCTGGAGGTCGCCCGCGAGCTGTCGAAGCGCCGCGAAGAGGCCCCGCCCCTGCCCGTCTACGTCGAGGTCAACGTGGGCGGCGAGGCCACCAAGAGCGGCCTGGCACCCGGCGCGCTCGGCGCCTTCCTGGACGGAGTCCGCGCCCTGCCCGGCCTCCAGGCGGTGGGGCTGATGGCGCTGCCGCCCCCCACGGAGGACGAGGCCCGGGCCCGCGCGGACTTCCAGTCCCTGCGCGAGCTGGCCCGTGGCCACGGGCTGCCGGGCCTGTCCATGGGCACCACGCATGACTTCGAGTGGGCCATTGAAGAAGGGGCCACCGTCGTCCGCGTGGGCACCGCCATCTTCGGCGAGCGCGCGCTCAAATCTCCTTGAGCTTCACCCGCCCCTCCGAGTTCACGCTGACCTTGAACTCGGAGCCGCAGTAGTGGCAGCGCACCTCGTCCCCATGGGCGAGCGGTTCATCCACGGGGTTGTTGGCGTTGCACGAAGGACAGTCGAAGTCCTTGTGCGCCCTGCCACCTCCGCTCGCGGACTCCTTCTCGTCATCGTCGAAGTCGAAAGAACCGCCACCACCAGACATGTGCCCCTCCTGCGGGATGGCGCCCGACACCGCGGGCTGCCCCGCGCGAAGGCTACCAGCGGTGTCGTCGAGTGGACACGCCGCTGCGCGGCACTCCCGCCCGCCGGGCGAACAGGCCCTGGCCGGGAAGAGGCGCGTGGGAGTGTGACGTGGGAAGGTGTCCCTCCCCGTCCAGTGAGCGGCCCTCATTTGAATGGCGGGCCCACCACCGCGTCCGTGGAAATGGGCGGTGGCGGGAATGGTTCCAAGCCGGGTCTGGCGCGGTGCGGCCAGGCTACCTAACTTCCAAGCGAGGGAGCTCACCCGATGCAAACGCAGTCCAAGTGGGGGTTCGCGGCGGCGTTCGCGGGTCTGGTCTGGTCGGCGACGGCCATGGCCCAGGAATCCGTGAACCCGGCGTTCGGCCCCGGGGAGCAGAGCTCTTACCGCGTCAGGTACCTGGGCATCACTGCGGGCACCGCGCAGGTGACGGTGGGCGCCCACATGAAGCAATGGGGCCAGGACGTGTGGCCCATCGTCGCGGTGGCACGCTCCAACGACATGCTGGGCGTGTGGCCCATCAAGGACAAGTTCGTGTCCTACTGGCAGCCGGAGCGCCAGCACGTGGTGGGCAGTGACTTGCACGCGGATGAGAACGGCTCACGCCGCCGGCAGCGCATCAAGATGGAGCCGGATGGCAAGACGGCCTTCGTGGTGAAGCAGAAGGAAGGCGAGTCCCCGTACGAGTCCACCCGCGAGGTGACGGAGGGCACGCTGGATGTGACGGGCGCGACGTTCGCGTTGCGCAACCGGGAGCTGGCCGTGGGGCAGGAGTATGCCTATCCCGTCTTCACCGGCAGCAAGCAGTTCACCCTCCGCGCGAAGGTGGAGGGGCGTGAACTCCTGGACACGGCGCTGGGCGACAAAGAGGTCTTCAAGCTCAGCGTGAAGACGGAGTTCGGCGGCAACCTCGCCTCGAAGCGGGACATGTTCGTCTACTTCACCACGGACCCCAGCCACGTGCCGGTGCGGGTGGAGGCGGAGTTCGCGCTGGGCACCATCGTCGCGGAGATAACCGACTACAAGCCGGGCCGGAGCATGGCGGTGGCCCGCGCCGAGAATGGCGGGTAGCACCCGCCGGAGAGTGAAGGGGGCGGATGGGAGCGGGATGGGCGTGGGCGGTGGTGGCGGCGGCGATGTCCGCCACGCAGGAGCCTCAGGTGGTGTCGCCCCTGGTCAAGGTCCGGCCGGGCGAAGCAGTGAAGGGACGCAAGGAGGCGCGCCTCAGCCTCGCGCGCGGTGAGTGCGAGGCCGTGCAGGTGGCGCTTCCCGGCCGGGTGGAGCGCCCCGCCGTGGAGAAGCTGACGCTGAAGGGGCCGGGCGCGGCGCTGAAAACCAGCGTCTGGCGCGAGGCATTCATCGACGTGAAGACGCCGTCCAACGGCCAGGGCCGCACGGGCCCGTGGCCGGACGCGCTGGTTCCGGTGGACGCGCCGGGACATGACCCGAAGCTGCCCACCGTCTTCTACGTGGAGGTGTGCGCCCCGGAGAAGCAGGAGCCGGGGACGTACCGGGGACAGCTGCTCGTGAAGGTGGGTGGCGCGAAGGTCCGGCCGGTGCCGTTCACCGCCGAGGTGCAGCCCTTCGCCCTGCCCGCCACGTCCTCGCTGCCCAACAGCTTTGGGGTGTCGCTGTACAGCATCGCCCGGGGCCACGGCGTGAAGCCGGAGTCGGCGGAGGCGCGCAAGCTGCTGCGGGACTATGGACGCGCGCTCCTGGAGCACCGGGTGAGCGCCCACGGCATGAGCATGACGCCGCCCCCGGTGCGCTTCGAGAAGGGCCGCGCGGTGCTGGACTGGCGCGAGTACGACGCGGAGCTGGCGCCCTTCCTGGACGGCAGCCTGCTGCCCTCCGGCGCGCGCTTCACCAGCACCGACGTGCGCGACAGCAAGCACGCGAAGACGGACGCGCAGAAGACGGCGTACTACCGCGCCTTCGCCGAACACTTCCGCGAGAAGGGCTGGCCCGCGCAGCTCTTCTTCTACGCCAAGGACGAACCCAAGCCCGAGGACGTGCCGCTGGTGAAGGCCCAGTCCACGCGGGTGCGCGCGGCGGGCGCGATTCCCGTGCTCGTCACCAGCCCGCTGGATGACGCGCTGAACGGCTCGGCGGACATCCTCACGCCCACGCTCAACTGCTTCTATCCACGGCCCGGGCCGCAGACGTGCCGCAGCGTGGTGGAGGCGAGCGCGCTGCGCAAACGGCTGGCAGGTGACACCCGGGTGTGGTGGTACCAGAGCTGCAATTCGCACGGCTGCAACGGCGGCCCCCCGGCGGACAAGGCGGTGGACAGGGCCTACAGCGGCTGGGCCTCGTACATGGTGGACCACCCCGCCCCGCTCAACCGGGCCATGGGCGCGCTCGCCTTCTCCTCTGGCGTGGACGGCGAGCTCTATTTCGACACCGTCTTCGCCTACAACACGAAGAAGGACCCCTGGAAGGACGTCTTCGAGTTCGGCGGCAACGGCGACGGCACCCTCTTCTATCCGGGGACACCCGCCAGGGTGGGTCCTTCTGGCCACCAGCCCATCCTCACGCTGAGGCTGAAGCACATCCGGGACGGGTTGGAGGACTACGAGTACCTCCGGCTGCTCGCCGAGCTGGGTGACGCCGCCTTCGCCCGGACGGCCGCGCGCAAGCTGGCGCGCACCGGTTGGGACATCAACGCGGATGCGGGAGAATGGGAGGCGGTCCGCGAGGACGTCACCGCCCGGCTCCGGAAGCGGTGGGCGGAATCGGAATATGCGAAGCGCCCGGACCGTCAGACGCCGCAGAGCACCCCGTAGTCCCTGGAAGGAAAAGGATGAGCCCCCTGCGCACCCTCTTCGCGGCCCTGTTGTCACTGTCCAGCGCAAGCGCCTGGGCCCAGCTGCCAGACGCGGAGACGGACGCGCCGGAGGCCGAAAGCGCCAAGGCCGAGGAACCCACGGCGCCCCTCACCGTGGCGCCGTGCAACGCCGCGCTGCCGGCGCTGCGCACGCCCATGGCGTTCATGCCGGGTGAGGTGCTCGAGTTCGACCTCGACGCCATGGGCGCGCAAGCGGGCACCATGACGATGCGCGTCCACAAGCAGAAGGATGGGCACCTGCCCATCCAGGTGGAGGCGCAGACCAACACCTTCTTCTCCAAGGTGCGGCGCGTGCGCGGCAGCGCCACCGCGTACCTCCACCCTCGCACGCTGCGCCCCAAGCGCTACGTGGAAGACACCCTGGAGAACGAACAGCGCCGCAAGGTGGACGTCGCGTTCGGCCAGAAGGAGCGCACCGTCAAGGTGGACTACCAGTACGGCCAGCGCCCCAAGGGGCAGTTCAACTACACCTTCGACAAGGACGGCCTGGACGTGGCCGGGGCCATCTACCTGCTGCGCCAACTGCCGCTCAAGGACAACCTCCAGGTCTGCTTCGATGTCTACGGCGTGCGTCGCATGTGGCGCATGCAGGGCACGGTGGTGAAGCGCGAACAGGTGACGACGCCGCTGGGCCAGTTCAAGGCCTGGCACATGACGGGCACCGCCGTGCGCCTGGACCGACCCAAGCAGAAGCGTGAAGTCCACGTCTGGATTTCAGACGACGCGCGCCGCCTGCCGCTGGCCGCCGTGGGCACCATCGACCTGGGCGCCGTGCGCGCCACCCTCACCTCCGTATCGCGCCCGGGTGAGAAACCCCAGAAGAGTGAAGGTCAGGAAACGATGAAGTGGTGAGCGCGGCGGACGCCTCACCCTGTCGCAACACCCAAGGCCCGTGGCCAGGTGCCGCGGGCCTGCGCAGGTGCCGGTGCGCCTGGCTTCGGGCCTGACTGGAAAATTGACGGAGTGCTACCTGCCTGTAGCGTCGAGGCCATGCCCCCTCCGGCCCTGACCCTCGTCGCCCCTACGCCGTCGCGCCGTGCAGACCCGGTCCGGGTGGCGGTGGAGCAGCTCGCCCGCTCACTGCCCGCGCGCACTGACGCGGCGGTGCTCGTGGACCTGCTGGAGGATGACCTCCGCGAGGGTCTGGACGCGCTCGGCGAGGTGGAAGCCCACTTCACGGACCTGCTCGACACGCTTCGCACGGAAGCGCTGACACCGGCCGCGCTGGTGGACTCGGGTGATGACCTGCGCGTCCTTCAGCAGCTGGATTCACTCCATGACGCCGTCGTGCGGCTGCGCAAGCGCCTGTCCCAGGCCGCGGGCATGAGCCGGCTCGCACAGGCGCCGGTGGTCCGCGGCCGCTGACAGCCGCGTCGGTTCGGCGGTCCCCTCCCCGCCGCGAACGCCTGTCCACTGCCTCATGGTGCCCCCCCGCCAGCGCGTGGCCGCGCCAACCTGAAGGGCGAAGCCTTGTCGCTCCGCCCACCCGCGCTCAAGGCCCAGGCGCGGCGGGCGCGGGCGCGGGCGCGGCGGGAGCACCAGTCGTCGCGGGAGCGGCTGGAGCCCCGGCCGTCGCGGGCCCCGACACGGGAGAAGGCGTCGCCGGCAGCGGGAGCGCAGGCGCGGCGTTGAGCGGCGCGGGCGTCCCCAGCAACGGCGCCGGAGGTCCGGCATTCAGCGGCGCGGGCGTGGTCAGCAGCCCCGGCAGCGGCACGGCCGGATTCGAGTTGAGTGGCGGCTCGGTGGCGATGATTCCCGCGCTGGACTGCCCCGTGCCGACGAACGCATCGAACGAGCCCGGCGCCAGCGGCTGCACGGTGAATGAACCGAAGGTGGACGTGGGCGGCGTCGCAAACGCCCCCGTCGCCGTGCCACTCCCGGGCGCCCCCACCACCACGGTGGTCCCATCCAACGGCGCCACCGGGAGCTGTCCCGAGTATGTCGCGGGCGTGTTCGTCACCGCCGGCACCGGCAGCTCCCCACTGATGACCTCGGGCGTCACCGGCGCTCCTGGCACCGCCGGGGTCGGCACGGGCGTGGTCGCCAGGCCTCCTGGAGCCGTCGCCGGCACCGGCACCCGCGTGACGGCCCCTGTCCTCGCCGCTCCGTCCAACCCCGCCGTCCCGCTGCCTCCGCTGGCCGACGGCGCGGGTGGAGGCGAAGCGGTGACGGGCGCCCCCACCGTGGCGGAGGGCGGTACCGGCGTCAGCGAGCGCCAGCTCAGCGGCGGATTGCCCGTGTTCTCCACGAAGGGCCGCGAGCTCACCGCGGCGCCGCCCACGTCAATGGCCACGTCCTCGAACACGAACTGGATGAAGCCACGCGGCTCGACCCGCGGCGGGAGGTTCCACACCAGCACCACGAGCTCCGTGTCGTCGTAGCGCGCCTGCCGCAGGAGCCGGTGGGTGTCGTCATCCGCGTACGCGCCAGCGGCCAGCGCCGCCGCGTGCACGAAGGCCGTGTCCGTCAGCAGCTGCCCGTTGCGCCAGACACTGCCCACGCCCCACACCGCCACCGCGGCGTGGGTGCGCGTCATCGCCGTCCAGCCCAGGCCACTGTCGCCATAGAGGGGGACGTCCAGCAGCACGCCGCCGCCAATGGCATGTTGAGGCGGGCGAGGAAGCGGGCCCGAGCCCCCCTGCCCCTGCTCCGGAGGGAAACCAGGCCGCGTCAGCTCCACCCGGAACTCCGTGGCCCCCAGCCGGAAGGACGCCTCCAGCGTCCCCTTGTCGCCATAGGTGGCGCCCGGAGGGGACACGCGGTCCTCCACCGTCAGCGACGCGCTCCCCGTGCCGCGCTCGGCGAGGTCCGTGAAGGGAAGTGAGCCTTGGATGAAGAAGCCGTCTGGCTGTTCGGTCCTCGCGCTGGCCTCGCGGCCCTCGAACGTGAACCCGCCTGGCGCCGCCGCCAGTAAACCGGACAGAACGAACGTGGTGAAGGGTCCCGCCATCGACGCTGCCTCCTTGGTTTACAAGGTAGGCAGCGGAGCGGGGAACGGCATGCCCCACCCCTGCGAACTAGATGAGGCCGCGCGCCCTGCGGATCTGCTCGACCGTCTTGTTGTACTCGATGTCGAAGGCGCTGGTGCCCTCCTGCAGGTGCTTCAGGCGGGAGCGGGCTTCCTTGTCGATTTCGTCGTCCACGTCGAGGTGACGCTTCATGACGGCGAAGATCTTCTGACGCAGCCCGTTATCCGCCGAGTACACCTCTTCGACGTTCCGGCTGATGAGCAGGAACTCAATCATCTGGTTGATGACGTACTCGATGCCCTCGTCGCCCATCTTGAAGCCGCGGACGTCCGCCATCTCGCGCTTCACCTGGTTGAACTTGGAATAGTCGTAGCCGCGACGCTCCAGCGCTTCACGCGTCGCCTGGTTCACACGCTCCTCGTTCGCAAGGTACTCACGCATGATGGCTGACAGGTCCATCTCGGCGTCGGCCACGCGCATCGGCTCCACCTCGATGTCCCCGTCCTGCATGAGCTGCTGAATGGCCTCGCGCGAGATGATCGGGATCACCTTCGGATACAGCCTCATGTCGGTCCCTCGCCCTCTGTGAAACGTGCTCGGAATCGTCAACCGCTATAGTTCAGCGCCGAGCCCAGTCGCAATGAAAAACCCCAGGAACGTCGCGCTTCCAGCGCACTTCCCATCAGGTCTGCAGCGGAAATTAATCACGCCGCCCCGGGTGGCGACCCTCCCTGCGTTTTTTCGTCGACGGGTTCGTGCGCGTCGTCAAGGGAAGCCTCCCGTACGGGATCTTCCGCATCCTCTTCTGGATGCCCGTGGAGGCCCGCATGGACGCGTTCGGCCATGGCCGGCCCGACGACCTCCGCGAGCGCCTCGATGGAGGCGTCCCCCACCCGCTTGAGCGAGCCGAAGTGCCGCAGCAGCTGCTTGCGCCGCGTCTCCCCCACGCCAGGGATGTCCTCCAGCGCCGAACGAACCCGGCTCTTGCGCAGCACCTGCTTCTGGTAGGTGATGGCGAAGCGGTGGGCCTCGTCCCGCATCCGCGTGAGCATGAACAGCTCCGCCGAGTTCTGGGACAGGACGATGGGGTCCTTGCGCCCCACCACGAAGACGCGCTCGGGGCTCCGGGCGCTCTCCGCGTCGCGGTCGAACACCTCCAGGTCGCGGCTCTTGGCCAGACCCACCACGTCCACCGACTCCACGCCCACGTCCTTCATCGCCGCGTGCGCGCTGGCCAGCTGCCCCTTGCCACCGTCGATGACGAGCAGGTCCGGCAAGTCCTGCTCCTCCAGGCCCCGCTTCAGCCGGCGGGAGATGACCTCGTACATGCTGGCGAAGTCGTCCTGCTTCTCCAGCGTCTTGATTTTGTACTTCCGGTAGCGCGACTTGTCCGCGTCCCCGTCCGTCACCGCCACCTGCGACGCGACGATGGCCGAACCCTGGAAGTGCGAGATGTCGAAGCACTCCATGCGGCGCGGGAAGTTGCGCAGGCCCAGCCGCTGCTGGAGCCGGGACAGCACGGTGTCCGTCTCGTCCTTCGTGCGGCGGCGCTCCACGAAGGCCTGCTCGGCGTTCTTCGCCGCCATCTTCACCAGGTCCAGCTTCTCCCCGCGCTTGGGCACCAGGACCCGCACGCGCTCGCCCTTGCGCTCCGTGAGGAGCGCCTCCAGGCCCCCGGTGCCGTCCTCCAGCTCCAGCGGCAGCAGCACCTCCTCCGGCACGAAGCTGCCCTGGTCGTAGTAGAGGTTGACGAATGAGGCGATCAGCTCCTCATCGGGGAACTCCTGGCTGCCGAAGGGGAAGGCCTGCCCGCCGTTGAGCCGGCCCTGCCGCACCCACAGGACGTAGAACAGGATGCGGTCCCCCTCCCGGTGGAAGGCGAAGACGTCCTGGTCCTTGAAGTCGGTGGTGGCGACCTTCTGGCGCTCCAGGCTCCGCTCGATGGCGCTGAGCTGGTCGCGAATCCGCGCGGCCTCCTCGAACTTCAGCTCCTGCGCGGCGCGCTTCATGCGCAGGCGCAGGCCCTCCACCAGCTCCCCCGCCTTGCCCTCCAGGAACATCACCACCTCGTCCACGCTGTGGTGGTAGTCCTCCTGGGGCACCGGGTACACGCAGGGGGCGGGGCAACGGCCAATCTGGTGCAACAGGCAGGGCCGCTTTCGGTTGGCCAGCACGTGGTCGGTGCACGTGCGCAGGCGGAAGAAGCGGTTGACCACCCGCAGCGTCTCGCGAATGGCGCCCGCGCTGGAGTACGGCCCGAAGTAGCGCGCGCCGTCGCGCTCGTACTTGCGCACCACCTCCAGGCGCGGATAGGCCTGGGTGCGATCCAGGCGAAGCGAGATGAACTGCTTGTCGTCCTTGAGCAGGACGTTGAAGCGCGGCCGGTGCTTCTTGATGAGCTCGTTTTCGAGGAGCAGCGCCTCCTTCTCGTTGCTGACGAGCACCGTCTCCAGGTCACCCAGCAGTTGGTCCAACAAGGACACGAAGACGCGCGTGTCGCCGGTGCGGTTGAAGTACGAGCGCACCCGGCTGCGCAGGTTGATGGCCTTGCCGACGTAGATGACCTGGCCGCGGCGGTCCTTCATCAGGTACACGCCGGGCCCGGTGGGCAGCGCGTCCAGCTTCTCCAGGAGCTTCGCGTCCATGACGACCCCCGCCTACTTGCGGCTCCTGGCCCGCGAGGAGCGTCCTCCGCCCCCGCGCCCCCGGCCCTTCTTCGGGGCTTCCGCTTCCGCGCCCTTCGCCGGGGCCCGCAGCAGCGAGCGCGACGCCGGCTTGAGCCCCAGGTCCATGTCCTTCAAGAGCTGCACGCGGTCGCGGTACTCGGCCGCCTTCTCGAACTGCATCTCATCCGCGGCGGCGAGCATCTCCTTGGTGAACTCCTCGATGAGCCGCTTGAGCTCCTTCGGCTGGAGGACGTCGTCCTCGCCTTCGGCCGCCATCGGCAGGGCGCCCGCATCCCCCGCCTCGTAGGCCGCGTGCTCGGACAGGTCGGTGATGTTGCTCTTCACCGAACGCGGGGTGATGCCGTGCGCCTGGTTGTGCGCGCGCTGGATGTCGCGTCGGCGCGTCGTCTCCTCCAGGGCCTTCTTCATGGAGTCGGTGACGTTGTCCGCGTACATGATGACGCGGCCATTCACGTTGCGGGCCGCGCGGCCAATCGTCTGGATGAGGGAGACGTGGCTGCGCAGGAAGCCTTCCTTGTCCGCGTCCAGGATGGCCACCAGGGACACCTCTGGGATGTCCAGGCCCTCGCGCAGCAGGTTGATGCCCACCAGGACGTCGAACTCGCCCTTGCGCAAGTCACGGATGATGGCCATTCGCTCAATCGCGTCGATGTCCGAGTGCAGGTAGCGCACGCGCACGCCCACGTCGGCGAAGTACTCCGTGAGGTCTTCCGCCATGCGCTTGGTGAGCGTCGTCACCAGGACGCGCTCGCCGCGGGATACGCGCAGACGCACCTCCTCCAGCAGGTCGTCCACCTGGTTGCCCACGGGGCGAATCTCCACCTCCGGGTCCGTCAGGCCGGTGGGGCGGATGATCTGCTCCACCACCACGCCCTGCGACTTCTGCAGTTCGTACTCGGCGGGCGTCGCGGAGACGAAGATGGCCTGGGGCACCAGCTCCTCGAACTCACCGAACTTGAGCGGGCGGTTGTCCAGCGCGCTGGGCAGGCGGAAGCCGAAGCCCACCAGCGTCTCCTTCCGCGCCCGGTCGCCACGGTACATGGCGCCAATCTGCGGCACCGTCTGGTGGCTCTCGTCGAGCATCACCAGCAAGTTGCGAGGGAAGTAGTCGATGAGGCACGGCGGCGGCTCTCCCGCCGCGCGGCCGGAGAAGTGCCGGGAGTAGTTCTCGATGCCGCTGCAGTAGCCGACCTGCTCAATCATCTCCAGGTCGAACATGGCGCGCTGCTCCAGCCGCTGCGCCTCCAGCAGCTTGCCCTCGCGCTTGAACGCCTGCAGTTGCTCGGACAGCTCGTCGCGGATGGTCTGGATCGCGCGCCGGCGCACGTCCTCCTCGGCCACGTAGTGGCTGGCGGGGAAGATGACGATCTTCTCCAGCGCGCCCAGCGTCACGCCGCGCAGCGGATCGAACTCGGTGACGCGCTCCACCTCGTCGCCGAAGAAGCTGATGCGCACGGCCCGCTCCTCCTCGTAGGCGGGGAACACCTCGACGGTGTCGCCGCGCGCGCGGAAGGTGCCGCGGTGGAAGTCCAAGTCGTTGCGCTTGTACTGGGCCTCCACCAGCTTGCGCATGAAGGTGTCGCGGCCCATCTCCTCGCCCACCGCCGCGCGCACCGCCAGGTCCACGTAGCTGCGGGCCGCGCCCAGGCCGTAGATGCAGGACACGCTGGCGACGATGATGACGTCGTCCCGCGTGCGCAGCGAATGGGTGGCCGAGTGGCGCATCCGTTCGATGTTGTCGTTGATGGACGAGTCCTTCTCGATGAAGGTGTCCGTCGACGGAACGTAGGCCTCGGGCTGGTAATAGTCGTAGTACGAGACGAAGTACTCGACGGCGTTGTTCGGGAAGAGCGACTTGAACTCGCCGTAGAGCTGCGCGGCCAGCGTCTTGTTGTGGGCCATCACCAGCGTGGGCCGCTGCACGTTGGCGATGATGTTCGCCATCGTGAACGTCTTGCCCGACCCGGTGACGCCCAGCAGGGTCTGGTAGCGGTCACCCCGCAGGAGGCCCTGCGTGAGTTCGCCAATGGCCCTCGGCTGGTCGCCTTCGGGCTTGTGTTCGCTGACGAGCTGGAAGTCCGACATAACCGCGAGACTTAACACCGCGCGGGTGGGAAGGCCGGATGTTCGTGACCGCGCTACTTCGAAGTGTCCTGCCGCTGCAGCGCTTCCAGGGATTGCAGCCGGGCAGCCTCGAACTCATCCCCCTTGTTCCAGCGCGGCAGCCTCGGTTGCCGGGCGACATGGGCCCCCAGCAGGAAGAACAGGCGGACGTCTTCCACCGCGCCGGAAAAGTCCCAGTCCGGGCGCAGCTCGTCCGACGGCTGGTGGTAGTGCTTCGACTCCCAGACCTCCCGCTGCTGCTTGCCCCAGCCCTCCGGCTTGCCGATGAAGTCCATCCCACTGCCGAAGTACGCGGCGGGAATGCCGCGCTTGGCGAAGTTGAACTGGTCCGACCGGTAGAAGAAGCCCCGGTCCGACAGCTGGTCCGCCTTCACCACCCGGCCCTGCGTCTTCGCCAGGGCGACCAGCGTGGCGTCCAGGCTCGACTTGCCCAGGCCGATGACGGTGAGGTCGCGGGTGCGGCCATGGACATTGGCGCCGTCGATGTTGATGTTGGCGGCGACCCGGCCGTGGGGCACGGGCGGGTGCTCGGCCAGGTACTGCGAGCCCAGCAGCCCCTGCTCCTCGGCGGCCACGGCGGCGAAGAGGACGGAGCGGCGCGGCGCCTTGGGCAGGGCCTTGAAGGCCTTGGCGATGTTGAGCATCGCCGACACACCAGACGCGTTGTCGAGCGCGCCGTTGTAGGTGGTGTCCTCGCCCGGCTTGCCG
Source organism: Myxococcus sp. AM010 (assembly GCF_013372585.1). Lineage (NCBI taxonomy): Bacteria > Pseudomonadati > Myxococcota > Myxococcia > Myxococcales > Myxococcaceae > Myxococcus > Myxococcus sp. AM010. Next base: position 145,114 of record NZ_JABXEO010000002.1, on the reverse strand, counting down.
CCTTCCTTCTTGCCGAGGTGGTCATGGTGCGCGGTGTAGAGCACCACCTCCTGGGACAGCTTGGGGTCGCTCCCGGGCAGCAGCGCCAGCACGTTGGCGGTGGGGCTGCGGCGCACCGTGTTGGTGAGGCGCGACGACACCGTCACCCCGAGCGGCACGGGCTGGAAGTCGCGTTGCTGCGCGGCGGCGTACAGCGCGCCCAGGTCCTTGCCCGCCAGTTGCAACACCCGGCGCGTGGCCTGCTCGGTCGTCCAGGCCTTCACCTGGAGGCGCGGCCCCTCCGCTGCGGGCAGCTCGAATTGCTCTCCCGTCCACGACGTCTGCACCACCTGCCACGGGTAGCCCGCGCTCGGCGTGGTGTGGATGATGATGGCGCCCGCCGCGCCCAGCTTCGCGGCCTGCTCGTACTTATAATCCCAGCGGCCGTACCAGAGCCGCGTCTTCCCGGCGAAGAGCCGCGGGTCATCCTCCGGGTCGCTGTTGAGGATGAGCAGCGTCTTGCCGCGCAGGTCCATCCCCTTGAAGTCGTCCCATTGGTACTCGGACGCCTGGATGCCGTAGCCCACGAAGACGAGCTCGGACGCCTCCAGCTTCGACTCGGGGGCCTGCACGCCGGACACGGCGATGAAGTCCTGGTGGAACTTCAGGTGCACCGCGCCCTCGGGCGCCTGGAACGACAACGCCTTGGGGCTGCTGGTGACGCCCATCAGGTCGAAGGGCTGCAGGTACGAGCCGTCCGTGCCCAGCGGCTTGAGCCCCAGCGCCTCGAACTGCGCGGCGATGTACGCCTGCGCGAGCGCGTCGCCCCGTGTGCCGGGACCACGCCCCTCCAGCAGGTCATTGGCGAGGAAGCGCACGTGCGCGCGCAGCACCTCCGGAGCGATGACACCGGACGCGGACTTCTCCGCGGGCGTCGTCAGCTGCACGCGCTGCGCGAGCGCGGGAGCGGAGCAGAGGGCGAAGAGCAGGGGCAGCGAGCGCATCATGGTGCCCGGAGCCCTAACACGAAGCCCGGGACACCCGAAGCACCGCCTCAGCCCTGGAGCGGCGCCACCTTCCACGTCGTGCCAGCAGGCGTGTCCATGATTTCCACGCCCTTCTGCTTCAGCTCGCCACGCACCCGGTCCGCGGCGGCGAAGTCCTTCGCCGCGCGGGCAGCGGTGCGCTCGCCCAGCAGGCGCTCCACCTCCGCCACGTCGATGTCGCGCTCGCGCACGGCGCGCGCCCGGCGGCGCAGCAGCCACGCCTCGGGCGCGTCCTCGAAGAGGCCCAGGACGCCGGACACTCCGCGAACGTCCTCACGCAGCGCCTGCAGGGTGCGGCCCACCAGGGCCTTGTCCTTCACGGGCGGCTTGTCGGTCAGCTCGTTCATCATCCCGAAGAGGCCCGACAGCGCGCCCAGGCCGCCCGCGGTGTTGAAGTCGTCGTCCATGGCGGCCTCGAACTCGGCGAAGAAGCGCCGCGGGTCGCCGTGCAGGGGCCCCTTGCCGAAGTCCTTCCCTGAGATGCGCTCGTCCACCTTGCGGAGCGTCTCGTAGAAGTACTCCATGCGCGTCTCCGCATCCGCCAGCGCCTTGTCGGAGAACGACAGCGGGTGGCGGTAGTGCGTGGCGAGGAAGAAGAAGCGCAGCGCCTCCGGGTCCACCTTGGTCAGCGCGTCGCGCAGGCGCACCACATTGCCCAGCGACTTGGACATCTTCGCGCCTTCCAGGTCCAGGAAGCCGCAGTGCATCCAATACCGGGCGAACGTCACGCCGTTGGCGGACTCGCTCTGGGCGATTTCGTTCTCGTGGTGGGGGAAGATGAGGTCCAGCGCGCCGCCGTGGATGTCGAACGTCTCCCCCAGGTACTTCGCGCTCATGGCGGAGCACTCGATGTGCCAGCCCGGACGGCCGGGGCCCCAGGGGCTCTCCCACGCGGGCTCGCCCGGCTTGGCCGCCTTCCACAGGGCGAAGTCGAGCGGCTCGCGCTTCTGCTCACCCGGCTGCACGCGGTCGCCCACGCACAGCTCGTCCAGGTTGCGCTTGGACAGCTTCGCGTAGTCCGCGTCGCTGCTCACGGAGAAGTACACGTCGCCCTGGGAGGCGTACGCGTGGCCCTTGTCCACGAGCTTCTGGATGATGGCGATGATTTCGGGGAGGTGGTCGCTCACCCGCGGCGAGAAGTCCGGCTCCAGCAGGTGGAGCGCCCGGGTGTCCTCCCGGAAGATCTCCACGTAGCGCGCCGCCAGCGCCACCGGGGGCTCCCCCGTCTCCGCGGCCGCCTTGATGATTTTATCGTCCACGTCCGTGAAGTTGCGGACGTACCGGACCTTCAGGCCCCGGTGACGGAGGTAGCGGACCACCACGTCGAAGGAGGTGAAGGTGCGGGCATTCCCGATATGGATGTAGCTGTAGACGGTAGGACCACAGACGTAGACCCCCACCTCGCCAGGAATGGCGGGCTGCAGCAGCTCCTTCTGCATGGTCATCGTGTTGAAGAGCCGAATAGCGGGCGGGGTCACGTGCGGCAATCCTCTCGGGTCCATAGGCGTGGGTGTGTCCCTCACTCTAGAGTCTCGGGTCGCGGACAGGCCAGTATTCGCAAGGGGTTCGTCGCCGCCCCCAATCTGGGAGAATGGGCATCATGGCTCCACCGAACCCCAAGCGGCCTCCTCGACCGCCCCGCCCGCCCGGTACGCAGGCGCCCCAGGATTCAGACGTGGAGCTGCCCTTCGACGACGACGAGGTGGACCCGCTCCAGGCGGACGACCCGCGTCCCCAGCGGGTTCCCCAGTTTCCCGCCGGCGCTCGCCGCAGCCGGCGCCAGGGCCCCGGAGAGCGCGCCAACAGCGACCGCGAGCTCGCCTCCCGCTTCGACACCTCGAATGAGTACTCGGACCCCGGGTACGCGCCTGCCTTCCTGTACGTCGAGCGAGGCCCCGGCGCCGGGCAGCTGGTGCCCATCAAACAGGGGGCGCTGGTCATCGGGCGGTCCTCCTCGTCCGACCTCCGCCTGCAGCACCCATCCATCAGCCGCCGACATGCGCACCTGACCCGCCGCGGCGACCGCTTCTTCCTGAAGGACCTCAGCAGCCAGAACGGCACCTTCCTCAACCGCCATCGCCTCGCCTCGGAGGTCGAGCTGATGCCAGGGGACGAGGTCTCCCTCGGCAATGCCCTGCTGCGCCTGCGCGGCCCCGGTGGAACACCCGCCCACGGGGTGCCCGCCGTCTCCCACGGCGACAAGCCGCCCTCGCGCAGGGCCTTGAGCGCGGTGGGGGTGGCCCTGGGCGCCGCGGCGCTGGGCTCGGGGGTGGCCGCGCTCATCGCGCTGCTTTCCATGCGGATGGCCGACGGAGCGGAGCACACACCCCCCGCTCCGCCACCGGCGGCCCCCGCCTCGCCGGCGGTGGTCGTGTCGGGTGCGCCCTCGCGGGTCGCCGCGGAAGCGCCCGCCGCGAACAGCGCCGAGAAGACAGGCGACACGGCGGTTGGCGCCGCGCCGGCCACGTCGGGAAATCCACCACTCGAAGCGGAGAACGCGCCCCTGACGCCCAAGGCCACGGGCATCAGCGCCCTGAACGTGGCTCGGGGCACCACGAAGCAGGTGCGCCCCGTGGCAGTGGCCCCCTCGAACGAGCGCACGACGGGGAGCAGTGAATCGGCGGCGAACGCCCAGCACCGGGTGCGCAGCCCGGAGTCAGCGCCCTCGAACAAGCGGACGGCCGGGGCGCTCGCTTCGGCGGCGACGCCATCCGACGCCAACTCCTCGAAGGAGATCGAGGTCCTGCGCCGCTACGAAGCGGGGGACGTGGCGGCGGCCCGGGACCTGGCCCAGGCGGAGAAGCTCACCGCGCTGCACGCACAGCTCATCCGCTTCGAGACAGCCGAGGCACAGGCGAAGAAGGCACTGGCGAAGCGGGACTTTCCGGAGGCCATCGCGCAGCTAACGGTTGCCCTCTCCGTGGACGATGCCCTGGCGCACGGCTGGAGCAAACACGGCCCGCCCCTGCGCAAGCAGTTGTCGCGGCTCCATGTCCAGGTCGGCGCGGAGCATGCCGCCGCGAGCCGGGTGGACGAAGCGCGCGCCGCCTTCGAGCAGGCCCTGAAGTACGACACCGGCAACCGCGAGGCCCGCGAGCGGCTCGGCCGGCTCACTGGCGCTTCAGCCCCCTGACCAACAGCATCGCGTTGAGCACCACGAAGGTGACCAGCGCCAGGCACACGAGCAGCAATCCCCTGTCCGCGCCGGGACGCTCACCCTCGATGAGCAGCCACAACCGGCCGTCCCGCGGTTGGAGCTCGCCCATGCGCTCCATCAAGGCCAGGGCCTCGCGATAACGAGCGGCCTCCTCTTGCGCCAGCAGCCGCCCTCGCACCGCGAAGGGGCGCTGGTCGGGCTGCGGTGGTGGACGGCCTTCCGTCCACTGCTCCCCCGGGAGCGCCGGCCGGCGCACCACGAAGGGCGAGTCGCGCAGCCCCACGAGGACATACAGCGCTCCGTCCGCGCGCTCATAGGCGCCCCGGACCGTGGGCACCCCATGCACCTGGGCGTAGCGGTTGGAGACGAGCGACTCGAAGCGGTAGGCCCCTTCCGCGCCCAACGTCAGCGGCACGCTCGGGGACAGGAAATACGACAGGTCCTTCCACTGCATGCCGAGCAGCGCCAGGCCCACGGCGATGGCCATGACCGCGGCCACGGGACGCACGCCCACGCGGCGGCGTGACAACCGGGCCTCGAGCTCCGCGATGCGGCGCGCTCGCGCCTCTTCCGTGGGGGACCGTGGCAGCGGCTCACTCATGGGCGGACATGATGTGGCATGAAAGACGAAGCCCCGAGCTCCCTGATTGGGAACCCGGGGCGACGAGTCTTGGACGGCAGTCCCGCGGCTCAGGCCAGATTGAAGATCTTCTTCAGGTCCGACTCGATTTCATCCTCGGTGCAGTCCTTGGCCAGCGACAGCTCCTTGATGAGCAGGGAGCGCGCCGTATCCAACATCTTGCGCTCGCCGAAAGAGAGGTCCTTGTCGCCCTTCAGGAGGTAGAGGTCGCGGAGCACTTCGGCGATTTCGAACACCGAGCCCGTCTTGATCTTCTCCATGTACTCCCGGTAACGACGGTTCCACGTCGTGGAGTCAACGGAGATGTCCTTCTCCCTGAGGATGGAGTAGACCTGCTTGACGTCCTCCTCGCTGATGATCTCCCGGAGACCGACCGACCCGACCTTGTTGATCGGAATCATGATCCGCATGCCGTTCTCCAGGATGCGCAGCACGTAGAAGGACTGGCGCTGCCCGGCCACCTCGGTGTGTTCGATACCCATCACCTCACCGACGCCCTGGCCCGGGTAGACCGCCTTGTCACCAGTCTTGAAGCTGGTCTGCACTCACTGCCTCCTTGAAAGACTCGTTCCCGGCCTCTCAGCCGGGCACTACTACCACAAACCACATCCACGGGCAACGATAACGCCTTGACCACCCAGGACGCGCCCGACTACGTTGTCGGTTTCTACACGCGGTGTCGGCAGATGTGTGCACCAGTGTGACGGGCGGCGGGTGGGGGTTGGAAGGTGGAACGTCATGCTTGGCGCGACCTGGGCGCGCGTCCTCTCTTCTTTCCCGCCCTGAGCCTGTCACTCGGAGCCCTCTGCGCCCCGGTAACAAGCACGTACGCGGAACCATTTCTCGTTTGCGGGCTTTTACTGGGAACACTCGGGCTGGCGCTTGCCAGGTTGCCTGGTGCGCATCTCGCCGTGCTGGCGTCGCTCTGGGCGGCGGGCGTGGGGCTGGCGCGCTGGGAATCCCAGGTGGAGGTGCCGGCGGAGCTGACCCGAGGCAACGCCATCGTCATCGAGGGAGAAGCGGAGCGGGTGGACCGCTTCGACGGGACGACGCGTGTCCGCCTGGCCGTCGCGCGGGCTGGCGTCGCCCCCGGACCGTTGGCGCCCGTCCGGTTCCGGATGAACCTGTCTCTGCGCGGCGACCCGCCGCCGCTGCTGCCCGGTCAACGTGTCCGGGCGGAGACGAAGCTGCAGCCCGACGCGCCTCCATCCAACCCGGGCGAGAAGGACTTCGGAGCAGCGCGACGGCGACAGGGCGTGGCCTTCACCGGAGGCATGGACGCGCGGCGCCTGGTGGTGCTCTCCGCTGCCCCGGCGTGGCGGGTGTCCTTGGAGGACACGCGCACGCGGCTGGCGGCGGCGGTCCATTCCGTGGCGCCGTCAACGGACGCGGCGGCGCTCTTCCTCACCCTGGCGGCGGGACAACGCGCGGCGCTGGATGATTCATGGGAGGAGGCCTTCTCCCGCGCCGGACTGGCGCACGTGTTGAGCGTCAGCGGGCTGCACGTGGCGGCGCTGGCGCTGATGACGCTCGCGGTGCTGCGGCGGCTGGTGGTGCGCACCGGGGAGCGGTGGCGCATGCTGGATGCGCGGCAGGTGGCGGCCCCCGCGGCGGTGCCCTTCGTCTGGGCCTATGTCGTGTTCACCGACAACCAGCCTCCCGCGGTGCGCTCCGCGGTGATGGCCACGGTGGTACTGCTGGGACTGGCGCTGTGGCGGCGCGCGGACGGACTCAACGGCCTGGCCGCGGCGGCCGTGGTGCTGGTGGCCTGGGCGCCCTCCAGCGTGGCCGACCTGTCGCTGCGGTTGTCGTTCCTCGCCGTGCTGGGACTGGTGCTGCTGTCCCCGCCGCTGCGGCAGGCGCTGCCCCTGGCCGAGCCCGACCCGTCCGAGCCCCACCGCGTCCGGCGCTGGTGGGGGCAAGCCCAGGAGACGGTGGCGCAGACGCTGTGCGCGAGCGCCGCCGCGACGCTGTCGGGGCTCCCCATTGTCGCGGCGACCTTCGGACGGGTGAGTCTCGCGGGGCTCATCTCCAACGTGGTCGCCCTGCCCTTGTGCGGGCTGCTCACGGGCCTGGCCGCGGGGGGCGCCGCGCTCTTCGTCGTGGCCCCCGTGCTGGCCACACCGGTGCTGTGGGCCGGCGCCTGGGCGTCCGAGCTGCTGCTGGTCATCACCCGGCTCTTCGCGGCGGCGCCGTTGGCCTCGGTCGAGGTGCCGTCCCTGGGCGTCCTGTCGGCGCTCTACGCGGCGGGGCTGTTGACGTGGGCGCTGGGCACGGGGCGCTGGCGGCTGGGAGGCCTGTTGGCGCCCGCGGCCGTCGTCGCCGCCATCCTGGCGCCGGCGCTCACGCCGCAGCCCGGGCTGCGCGTCACCTTTCTCTACGTGGGGCAGGGCGACGCCGTGGTCGTCAGCTCCGGAGGTGAGCACATGCTCGTGGATGGCGGCGGCGTTCCAGGCGGCATGGACACCGCGGAGCGCTACATCCTCCCGTACCTGAAGCAGGCGGGCATCTCCCGGCTGGACCTCGCCGTGCTGTCACACCCGCATCCGGACCATGCGCTGGGGCTGGCCTCCGCGCTGAAGCAGGTTCCCACCCAGCGGCTGTGGATGCCCGCGGGCGATGGAGACGGCCCCCTATCACGGCAGGTGGTGGCCGCGGCGGGGACGGCGCTCGTGGAGGAGGTCGAGGTGGGCCGCCCGCCCCTGCGCCTGGGCGAGGCGACCATCGAAGTGCTCGGGCCACCGGAGCTGGAAGCGCGCGAGCTGCTGGAAGGCGCGAATGACCGAAGCGTGGTGCTGCTGGTGCGCCACGGCGACGTCACCGTGCTCCTCACGGGCGACGTGGAGGCGGATGGAGAGGAGGCCCTGGCGGAACGGCTGGGTCCGGTGACGGTGATGAAGGCCCCTCACCACGGCTCGCGGACCTCGTCCACGCAGGCCCTGCTGGCACGCACGCGCCCACGGCACGTCGTCTTCTGCGTGGGCCGGCGCAACCGGTACGGCTTTCCCCACGAAGACGTGGAGGCGAGATACCGGGCGCTGGGAAGCGAGTGCTGGAGAACCGACCACCATGGCGCCATCACCGTGGAGAGCGACGGCCAGGACGTCCGCATGCTCACCTTCCTGCCCCACGAGCCCTCCCCCCGGGTCATGCCGGTTGCGCGGGCGGAGGGCTCGTCACCAGATTGGGGTCGATGATTCCAGAGGATATCGACCTGCAGCAGCTCACCGCCGACCTGAAGAACGCGCTCGGCCCGGGAGAACCCATCGGGTACCTCCGCGGCAAGTCGGTGATGCGCAACCTGCTCGTGGACATGCGGGGCTTCTCGGAGTTGGAGGCGGAGGAGCTCATCGACACGATGGAGCTTCGCGGCTTCCTCCGCTTCCTGGGGGACCCCACCGAGCGCTCCGTCGCGGACGCACACTGGGACATCAGCCCCCACGCGTGAGCGCGGCCCTCCCTACTCGAAAACGAGCCAACCGAAGCGCGGCAGCGCATGAAAGTCGCCGACGAAGAGGGGCGAGAAAGACTGCCCCTCCACCGTGCGGCGGTCATGGTGCTCCAGCCGGTAGAGGTTGAAGCGCCAGCGGTCACCCGGCCGGGGCGGGAGGTGCGGGACTTCGGCCAGCCGGTCAAAGGGAATCCGCAGCTCCACTGACCAGCCCTCGTCGCGGTCCGCGCCCTCATCCAACGTGCCCCGCACCTTCACGGCGGACGTCATCCCTGAATCCCAGGAGCGGTCCATGCCCTGCCGGCGGGCGGGGAAGTATGCGTCGAAGATGACGTTGTGCGGTGACACCTGGAGCTCGTTGTACGTGCGTCCGTCCGCGTTGGCGTCGAGGAAGATCTCCACCACCTCCTCCTCGTAGATGGGGTCATCGCGCTTGCGCAGCGTGCCCCACACGTCCGGGTCATCCAGGTCGAAGGCCACGTAGAGGAACGTGCCGTCATGGACGAGCCGCGCCTCGGTGCGCAGGCGCGCGGCGCTCCCGTCGAAGCTCCGGCGCAGCACCACCGGCCTGGCCTGCTTCCACGCCGCGTCGTCGAGCACACCGTCGATGGTGGGCGGCTGGCTCACGCGCGGGACGGCGTATTCGGGCAGCTCCTGCGCGGCCCCTCCCAACTGCGGCCCCAGCATGCGCTGCGAGCCATCATGCGCCTTGGCGTCGTCCACGGGCAGCCGGGAGTCTCCTCGCCAGAAGCCGAGCATCACGCGCGCGGGCGTGCCTGGCATGGGCACAGAGTGGACATCCTCGATGACCTTGCCCACCGGCCATGACGCCAGCGGCGCGGCGCCACCCTGTACCTCGTGGTCCGCGTTCGTGAGCATGCCGCCGCTGGCGGGGTCCACGACGTGGACGAAGAAGGCGAAGCCCCGCGGCGGCGGGCGGACCGCCTGGAAGTAGTGGGCCAACCGCACCTGCGTGCCGGGCGCGGCCTTCTCCGGCGACACCTTGGAGCCCAGGTACACCACCGCTCCACCGGCGAACGTCGCGCCGCTGCGGAACGTGAGGTCCGCGGGCGCCGCGTCCAGGGAGCGGAGCTGCGTGGGCCCGGGAAGGCGGGGCGTCTGCTGACGCGGCCCGGCCTGCTCATCACGACAGGCGGCGGCGAGAAAGGTGACAGCCAGCAGCGGAGCGAGGGCGGAGGACGGGAGACGCATCGGGGCCGCGCATCCTAGCGGGCTTCGCGTCCAATGGGTTCACCCCGAGGTGAGCGAGCAGGCAACCCTCGTGACGCGCTCGCCCTGGAGTCCCGGCAATTGTCATGCCGGGCGGTGGCTCCCATCTTCTCGCCTCAACCGGTGGTTCAGGCCCAAGGGAGGCGCGAATGAAGACTCTACTCAAGGTGGGTGCGGTGGTGGGTGTGCTGGGAGCAGGGAGCGCCATGGCACAGGAGCGACTGGAGTCCTCCGCGGACATGCGCGGACTGACGTTCCTCGTGGGCGGCGGTGTGGAGGGCTACACGAACGCGCTGGGGTCCGACATCAACCCCGGCCTCGGCTATGGCGTGACGGTGGCCATCAAGCCCACGAAGGTGCTGGGCCTCGAGCTGGGCTACTCGGGCGCCCTCAACGAATTCGACCAGCGCGTGGTGACGGGCGCCCGGGGCGGCCCGGACCTGGTGCGAAACGGCGCGCACGTGGTGGCCACGCTGGGCCTGGGTGCCGCGCCCGTGCAGCCCTACGTGCTGGGCGGCGTGGGCCTCAGCCGGTACAACGTGCGGGCGCCCACGCTCGCCTTCGCGGATGACACGGTGGGCAACATCCCGGTGGGCGGAGGCCTGCGCATCCACAGGGGCAACTTCACCGCCGATGCCCGGCTCCAGTACAGCTTCCTCCTGGACCAGCAGTTCGCGGCGAACGTCCCGCCCGGCGACGTCACGATTGGCGACCGGAACTTCAGCAGCGGCGGCAGCTACGCGGGCACCGTGAACATCGGCGCGACCTGGTAGCGACGCGGCCGCCGGTGCCTGGGCACGCGCCATGCCCGGGCACCTGGCCTCCGCGTCGCGCTCCCCTGTCGCAGAATGCCGGCTTCTGCGAGGGGTGAGCGCGAGGCACGCCCGCCCTCCCAGGCTGAGTGGCGTTGGGAGAAGGCCCCGCATTAGGACGAAGGCATGCGCCCTTTCCTCACGGCGGAGTGGCGGTATCTCGTCATGCTCAACTACGAGGTGGACCCGGAGGTGCTCCGGCCCCTCGTCCCCCGCGACACGGAGCTGGACACCTGGCAGGGCCAGACTTTCGCCAGCATGGTGGGCTTCCGGTTCCTGGACACGCGCGTGCGGGGCCTGCCCGTGCCGTTCCACCGGAACTTCGACGAGGTGAACCTGCGCTTCTACGTGCGCCGCCTCGGCCCCGAGGGCTGGCGGCGAGGCGTGGTGTTCGTGAAGGAAATCGTCCCGCGACAGGCCATCGCCACCGTGGCGCGCGTGCTCTACAACGAGCCGTATGTCGCGCTGCCCATGCGACACGTCGTGGAGATGGAAGGCGCGCACACCGGCGCCCCTGGCCGCGCCGAATATGCGTGGAAGGCGGGGGGACGGTGGCAGCACCTGGCGGCGACGACGCTCGGGCCGCCGCGGGCCAGCGCCCCTGACTCCGAGGCGGAGTTCATCACCGAGCACTACTGGGGCTACACCGCGCAGCGGGACGGCGGCTGCGCCGAGTACCGCGTGGAGCACCCCCGCTGGTCCGTGTGGCAGGTGGACACCACCGCGCTCGATGTCGACGTGGGAGGCCTGTACGGCGCGAGGTTCGTCCCCTTCCTGCGCGGCGAGCCCAGCTCCGCCTTCGTCGCGGACGGCTCGGCCGTGGCCGTGTATCCCGGCACGCGAACGGGCCCCGATGCCGGCCAGTCGTCAGCCTCCGAGACGCCCCGCGCCGCCTGAGCAGGCGCCGCGTCTCCTCCGCGGGTGTCTCGCGCTTCGGACGGCCCCCATCGCCACCGGGACGCACGCGGACGGCAAGTCCGCGGAACCCTGGCCTCCCGAGACGGCCGGCCCGTTGCTCTCGGCTGGCTCATGCGCTTTGAATTCGAACACCTGGGCTCCACCACCCCCTTCGAGCTCGCCGATGGCATCCACCTCCTGGGCGGCGGCCCGGATGACCACATCCGGCTGGAGGGGCTGCCCCCCAGCCTTCTCAGCCTGCGCATCGAGGCGCAGCGGCTCATGGTCGAGGCCGCGCGCACCTTCTCCGTCAATGGCGTGCTCGTCCCCCCGGGGGTCCCGAGGCTGGTGATTCCCGGAGAGGCGCTGGGCCTGCCCGACGACATGGGCCTGCGCGTGCTTCAAGAGGCCGTCAGTGAGCGTGGGCTGGGCACCGTGGCGCTCCTCAAGGGACTGCTGACAGGAACGGACGAACCGGTCCCGTCGCGCGCGGCCACCCTCACCTGCCTCACGGGCCTGGATGTCGGGCGCGTCCATGCGCTCGCGGAGCCCCAGACGGACATTGGCCGAGGCAGCGACGTGGCGATGCGGCTGAGAGACCGGGCGGTGTCCAGGACACATGCGCGCGTCTTCCATGAAGGGGGAGGGTTCTCCCTGGAGGACCTGGGCAGCCCCAACGGCGTCTTCCTCAACGGCCAGCGCATCGAATCCCGGGTTCCGCTGGCGGATGGCGACGTCATCGAAATGGGCCGTTCACTGCTCCGCTTCCAGGCCGCCGTGGAAGAGCCCCCACCCCCCGCCCCACCTGCTGGCGAGCAGGAGACGCCCTCCGACACGGTCAGCCCTCCTTCCGCCGAAGCCACGGAGGAACCCACGCAAGAGGCGCCTCCCCGCGTGCCCAGGCCTCGCGGCGAATGGTGGCTGATTGGCCTGGGCGCGGTGGCGGCCTGCGCGGGAGTAACCGTCACGTGGCTGCTCGCGACGGGGAGCTGACGGCAGGCTCAGCCGGGAACGGGCCCCAGCCCCGCGCGCTCCACCAGGAGCCGGGCGAGCTGCTGATGATGCCGGAAGAAACTGGTGAAGTGGACGAGCCCCGCCTTGCCCCGGATGGCGTAGACCGTCACGGGCCCGGGCAGGACGTCGAGCTTGCGGATGTCCGCGAAGGTGAAGCGCCGCGTCCGCACCATGCCCTGGTAGGTCAGGCCCCGGGCGTCCACGACGATGTGCGTGCGCCCGTAGTACATGAGCGACACGGCGAAGAAGAGGACGAAGAAGCCCGCTGAGAGGAAGGTCTTGAGCGGGACCTCATCGAAGAATCGGAGGAGGTACACCAGCACGGCAACCCAGAGGAGACCCGCGGCGGCCATGGCCGCTGCGAGGACCCGTCGGGGTCTGAAGACCTGCCGTCCGTTCGGTTCCGCGTCGCGCCCAATCATTCATGGAAGCTAATGCTTGGGGCTGACACGGTCCACCTGCCCTCAGGCTTCCTGCCTGCCGGTCAACGCAGGCGCGCCGCCTTCTGTCGGGATTCTTCCTGGAGCTGGGGGCGGACGTCTTCGGCGGAGGAGGCGGCATAGCGCTCGTAGAGGTCGCGTGCCTCCAGCGTGCGTCCCATGGCACGGAAAGATTCGGCCAGCCCGTAAAGCGGTGACGCCGAGCCGGGCTCCAGCTCCAAGGCGTACTGATAGTCCGCCGCGGCTTCCGCGTAGCGGCGCAGGCCGATGTTGGCGCTGCCTCGCGCGACGAAGGCCACGGCCAGCATGGGCTCATGTTGGATGGCCTGGGTGAGGCTGGTCAGCGCGCCACTGAAGTCCTTGGCCCCGATGCGCTGTACGCCCTGCTCATACGCCCGGCGCGCCAGCGCGCGCGTCGTGTCGGCCACGGGGCCGGAGCCCGGCGCCTGTCCCGCGGCCTGGGGAGAAGCGCCCGCCTGCGCCAGCTTCGCCCGCGCGCGGTCGATGTTCTCCTTCGCGCTCTGCTGGATGGCCGCGTCCGTCGTGAGCGCGGTGGCACGCTCCCACTGCGCGACCGCCTGCCCGTAGTAGCCCAGCACCGCCAGCGCGTTCCCCAGCTTGAACAGGGCCTCCACGTGGCTCGCATCCGCGTGGGATGCATCCAGGAAGGCGAAGGCCGCCTCGCGGTAGCGGCGCTCCTTCATCAAGGCGTCGCCGTCACGGATGCGCGACGCCGCCAGCGCCGGGTTGGACGTCGAGGCCTCCGCGGCAGGCGCCAGCGAGGGCGGCGCGGTGGTCACCGGGAGCGGCTCGGCGCCCATGGCCTTCAGGTGCTCGGTCGCCTTGCGGACCCAGACCTGCTCTCCCTTGCGCTGCTCACGGGCGATGTACGCCTGGTACGCGGGAATCGCCTTTTCCTTCTGGCCGAGCTGACGGTAGCTCTCCCCCAGCCCATAGAAGCCGTCCGCGTCGCCGGGCTCGAGCTCGGTGTAGCGCTCGTAGGCCCGCGCCGCGGTGGCCGCGTCCCCCGTCTTGCGCGCGGCGTAGCCCAGGTTGAACCAGGCCATCTTGAAGCCGGGGTCCGCCTGCGTGGCGTCACGAAAGTGCGTGAGCGCCTCCCGCACCTGCCCCTTGCGGAAGAGCACGCTGCCCAGGCCATTGAGGGCGGCGGGATAGCCGGGCGTGTCGGACAGGGCCTCGCGGTAGGCGGCGGCCGCGTCATCCCAGCGACCACGCGCCAGCGCCGACTCCCCGCGAAGGAAGGCGGCCCGGGCCGCGGCGGACGGCTCCGCGGCGCCCAGCAGCAGGGCCGCGGACAGCGCGATGACGAACCTGCGCAAGACGACCATGACGGCTCCCGGGGTATCGACCCGGAAGCCGTAGCAGAAAAACCAGGGCCGCGTCAGCACGCCCGCGAGCGACGCCAGCCCTTCGCCTCCGCTCAGCTCCGGAACGGGTTCTGGAGCAGCACCGTCTCACCACGGTCGGCGCCCACGGAGACGCACACCACGGGGACGCCACTGACCTCTTCCACCCGGCGCACGTAGCGCTTGGCGTTCTCCGGCAGCTCGTCGAAGGTCCGCACACCGGCGATCTGCTCGTCCCAGCCCTGGAGCGTCTCGTAGATGGGCTTGACGCGCTCCAGGTCCTCGTAGTCGCCGGGCAGCTCCGTCACCTTCTGGCCGTCCAGTTCGTACGCGGTGCAGATCTGCAGCGTCTTGAGGCCGCTGAGCACGTCCAGCTTGGTGAGGGCCATGCCCCACAGGCCGTTGACGCGCGAGGCGTAGCGCAGCACCACGCCATCCAGCCAGCCGCAGCGACGGGGCCGGCCGGTGGTGGCGCCGAACTCGTCGCCCACCTTGCGCAGCTGGTCACCGGTGGCGTCGTTCAGCTCCGTGGGGAACGGGCCGCCGCCCACGCGCGTGGTGTAGGCCTTGCTGATGCCCATCGCCTTGTCGATGGCCGTGGGGCCCAGCCCCGAGCCCACCGCCGCGTTGCCCGCCACGCAGTTGGAGGACGTCACGAAGGGATAGGTGCCGTGGTCCACGTCCAGCAGCGTGCCCTGCGCGCCCTCGAAGAGGATGCGGGCGCCGCGGCGCACCTGGCCAGACAGGTAGAGCGAGGCGTCGTGGACGAAGGGCTTGAGCCGCTCGCCCAGGGCGGTGAACTCCGCCAGCACCTGCGGCACCTCCAGCTGCGGCACCGGGTCGCCCGCCCGCGCGCACAAATCCCTCAGTTCGTCCAGCGCCGCCGGCAGCCGGGCCTCGATGCGCGTGCGCAGCCGGTCCGCGTTGAGCAGGTCCCGCATGCGGATGCCGCGACGGGCCACCTTGTCCTCGTACGCGGGGCCAATGCCCCGGCCCGTGGTGCCAATGGCGCTGCCGCCGCGCGCCTTCTCGCGGAAGCTGTCCAGCAGCTTGTGCCACGGGAAGATGACGTGGGCATTGTCGGAGATGAGGAGCTGCGCGTCGTCCTTGAGGAAGCCGCGCACCTTCAGCGCGTCAATCTCCCCGACGAGGACGGCAGGGTCCACCACCACTCCGTTGCCAATCACACACGTCTTACCAGGGTGGAGGATGCCCGAGGGAATCAGGTGGAGAACGGTCTTCTGTCCGCCCACCACCAGCGTGTGGCCCGCGTTGTTGCCGCCCTGGAAACGGACGACGACCTGGGCGTGCTCGGTGAGCAGGTCAACGACCTTGCCCTTCCCCTCATCTCCCCACTGCGCTCCGATGACGACGACGTTCGGCATGGTGCTCGCCGCTTAGCACGCGGGGGGGGCCGGGTGACAGTGTTCCGCGAAGCCACAATGCAGGGCCTGGCAGGCTGCCTTCTCCCTCCCATCCCATTCACCCCTGGCCTCACCGCGTGCCACTGCCCGTGCTGCCCCCGCGAGTCGCCCGGCGGCCTCCTCCAGGCCCCTCGTCCCGGACAGCCACTCGGGCTCCGGCTGGGGCTCGCGCAGGAAGACGACTCCCACCCGCACCGGCACCCCTTCTCGCACCATCCGCCGGGCCACCAGCCCCAGGGCCGCCAGCTCGTAGGTGTACGCGGCCGCTCCCAGCGGATGACGCCCACCGTGTTTGAAGGCCACCACCACCGCCTCCCCTGAGGGTGATTCCCACAGCAGGTCCACCGCGCCCTCGACGCCCACCTCCCCCTCCAGGGCAAGCATGAAGGGCAAGCCCCGGTGAATTGTCTGTGACGGCGCCTCCGCCAGTTCACGTGCGAACGCCGACGTCAGGAAGCGCTCCACGGTGTCCAGCACCGCGCCCATGCCCTCTTCGTCCGACAGCGCGCCCGCGTCACGCAGCAGCGTCTCCAGGTGGGCCCGCCGCTCCGAAGCGTCCACCTCCGGTGCCGCCAGTCGGAGGTCGACGGCGCGGAGCAGCCGCTGCATCAGGTCCTCGGGCCGCTCGGCGGGAAGCCAACCGTCGGGCTCCACCAGCGGCGGCGCGCCACGGGGTAGCACCTCCCAGGGCCATGGCGCACCACGAAGCCCCAGCCGGTGCACGTAGTGGAAGCGGCGCGGACAGGCGATGAAGTCCTGCAGCGCCTCCGCGGAGGCCACCGCGGCGCCCAGGGATTCGGCTTGCGCGACACGCTGTCCCCGCACCCGCAGCAGCGCGGCTTCGACGCGCGCCTCGGCGAGCAACAGGGCCTCTGGACCGGGCGGCTCCGGGTCGGTCGGCGGAGGGAGCGTGTCGACGTCCAGTTCATCGACCAGGCCCCGCAGCTCGGCGTCCACTTCCAGGCGGCCGTCGATGAGGTGCCACCAGGAGTCCTTGCCACCGCGTGGCTCCGCGCCGCCCGCCAGCACCAACCTGTCCCTGGCGCGCGTGAGCGCGACGTAGAGCAGGCGGCGGTACTCGGCGTCCTCGCGCGCCTTCAGCTCCGCGCGCACCCCGTTGAAGCGGCTGGAGGTGTACTCATCCAGCGAATCCGGCACCCACGGCCGCAGGGAGATGCCATGCGTGCGCTCGAAGTGGGCGCGGCCCGAGGTGCTGCGCCTCCGGCCGCCCATGGAAGGCACCACCACCACCGGCCACTCCAGCCCCTTGGCGCTGTGGATGGTGAGGAGCTGCACCGCGCGC
This sequence comes from Myxococcus sp. AM010, assembly GCF_013372585.1. Classification (NCBI taxonomy): domain Bacteria; kingdom Pseudomonadati; phylum Myxococcota; class Myxococcia; order Myxococcales; family Myxococcaceae; genus Myxococcus; species Myxococcus sp. AM010. The sequence continues at coordinate 128,354 of NZ_JABXEO010000002.1, read as the reverse complement.
GGGTCGCTCGCGTCCAACAGGTCCGCCTGGGCCTCCGTCGGGTTGTTCTCCGCCAGCATCCGCAGCTCGCGCGCGAAGGCCACGCAGCCGCCCGTGCCGCGCTCGTCCCGCCGCGACGCCAGCGCCAGCAGCTTCTCCACGTTGGCGCTGGCCTGCTCCGCGTAGGGCGAACCCGCAAGCGCCTCCCGGTAGCCCGTCACGTCCAGCGCGGCCACGAGCAACGCCCTCACGCCCATCCGGTCACGCTCGCGCCTCAGGCCAGGGAGCGCGGCGAGGAAACACTCCAGGCGCTGCCGCTCTCGCTCGGACAGCGACGCCAACACCTGCGCGTCCGTCAGCCGGGGCGATGCCAAGGACAGCGGGGCGTCTCCCGCCAGTAGGAACAGCGACGCGTCCTTCAACCCCACCAGGGGTGAGCGCAGCACCGCCGCGAAGGCCAGCGCATCCTCGGCGTCCGCCAGCAGCGCGAGCAGCGAGGCCAGGTCCAGCACCTCCTGCGCGCCGTAGAAGCCACGGCCGCGCAGCACGCGGTGGGGGACACCGTGGCGGATGAGCGCCTGCCGGTACACTTCCAGGTGCGTGAAGGTCCGGAAGAGCATGGCCACGTCACCGCCTCGCGCGGGACGCAGCCCTTCGCCATCCTCGCGCGCCACGGAGGCAGGCGCTCCCGGCGCCAGCAGGCACCGGAGCCGGCGGGCAATCGCGTCCGCGTCCAGCCAGCGCAGGTCCGCCGCCGTGTCCGCCTCCTCCAACTGCAGCCGCTCCACCACCGGCGCGTCCGACAGCGATGGCCTCACCGCGGTGAGGTCGTCCTGCTCCGGGACGTAGATGACCTCGAAGGGTCGGGGCGCCCGGGAGTCGGCGGCGACGAGCACCCCCGCGAAGGCGCGGTTGAAGAACGACAGCAGCCCGGGCACGGAGCGTCGGTTGTTCTGAAGGAAGCCGCGCGTGCCACCCTCCTCCACCAGCTTCGTCGCCAGCACGGAGAAGACGGACACGTCCGCGCCGCGGAACTCGTAGATGGACTGCTTGCGGTCACCCACCGCGCAGAGGAAGGCGGGCTCCAGCGGCAGCGCCGTCACCAAATCCGCGTCCGGCGTCAGCTCGCGAGGACCGTCCTCGCGCCGCTCCGCCAGCAGCAGCACCAGCTCCAACTGGAGGCGGTTGGTGTCCTGGAACTCGTCCACCAGCAGCGCCCCGATGCGCTCCTGCGCCTGGCGGCGGAACTCGGGGTGCGCGCGGAGCAGGTCGCGCGACTTCACCAGCAGGGACGTGAAGTCCAGCACGTTGCGGCGGGACAACTCCTTGTCGTGCCGCGTCTCCACGCGCGTCAGCAGCTCGCGGAACGTCACCTCGAAGGGCGCGGTGCGCCATGCGGCCCAGGCATCATCCAACCGGGGCACAGAGCCATCGCTCTTGCCGAAGACGCGCCAGTAGAGCTCTCGCAAGGGCCCCGCGGCGCCCTTGCTGAGCCGCGCGAAGTTGCGACCGTCCGCCTTGAAGCACGCGCGCAGCCACGGGAAGCGCTCGCCCTGCCCGAAGTTCTCCGGCGTCATGCCGTTGAGCGCACGCTCCAGCCCGCCCAGCAGCCGGCTCCACTCGCCCTTCGCGTCCAGGCCCCGCGCCTCGGCGCACAGCTCCAGGCACCGAGTGATGGACAACTCCAGCTCCGCGCGCGCTTCGGCGGCGTCACTCACGGCGGCCTTCTCCGCGCGCAGCCCTTCCTCGCGCAGCTTGCCGTAGACGGCCCCCAGCGCGGCCACCAGCCCGTCGGAGAAGCCCGAGCCGGAGAAGCCCAGCTCCTGGCACAGCTCCCGGACCTGCGCGTCACCGGCCTCCAGCGCGTCCAGCACCACGCGCTCGCAGACGTCCTGCACCAGCCCCGTCGCCTCGAGCGAGTCCAGCACCTCGAAGTTCGGGTCGATTCCCACCGCGGGCGGCGCGCGGCGCAGCAACTGGCCGCACAGCGAGTGGAAGGTGCCCACCGTGGCCGCGCCCAGCTCCTCGCGCAGTTGCCGCCAGGCTTCCGGCAGCGGGAACGGCTTGTCCAGCCGCGCCAGGGACGCCCGCAGCGCCTCTTCCTGGTCCAGACGCGTCTCGCCCTGCGCCAGCCCGTCCAGGCGCTGACGGACGCGCGAGCGCATCTCCGCGGCGGCCTTGTCCGTGAACGTGAGCATGCACAGCCGTGACGGGCGCACCGCCCCACCGGCCTCGCGCGCGCCGGCCAGCAGGTGCAACGTCATGGTGACCAGGCTGTACGTCTTGCCCGCGCCGGCGCCCGCCATCAGGGCGAGGTTGCGCTCCAGCGCGAAGAGGGACGGCTCGGCGCTCATCCCCCATCCTCCGTCACGCGCCGGTCCGTAATCCGGCACACCGCGCGATAGCCACACGTCCCGCAGTCCTGGGGCCGCGCGGCGAACTGGCCTTGCCGCAGCGTGCCCACCAGCGCCTCCACCGCGTTGGGCAGGTTGAGGCCTTCCTTCTCCGCCACCTTCGCGCGGACCTCGGGGTCCTTCGACAGCAACTCGTCCAGCTCCACGTCGGAGATGACGTCGGACAGGCGGATGGCCATGCCCGTGCGCAGGGAGAACCACGCGGCCTGCCGCGCGTCCGCGTGGCCGCTCTCCCGCGCCGCGTACAGGTACAGCGGGAGCTGGAAATCCGACGTCAACAGCCGCTCCTTCAGCGAACGCTTCTCCAGCTTGCCCGACTTGTAGTCGATGACGCCCACCTCGCCGCCCGACTTGTCGAGCCGGTCGATGGTGCCCTCGAAGTAAACGGGCTCCTCGCCCGCGTGCAGCACGACGTTGCTCCACTTGTCGTCGCGGGCGGCGGGGCCGAAGCGGAACTCGAAGTTCTCCGGCGTCATCGCGTCGAAGGGCAGGCCGCGCCGCTCATCCACGAGGATTCGGCGGGCCATCGCCCGGGCCCGCTCGTGCGCCAGCTTCCACAGCTCCGGATGCCCCACGTGGTGCATGCGCTCGAAGTCCTTGATGGCGGCCTTGAGCGCGGCGTCCAGCACCTCGTCCGGAACCTCCTCCGGCGCCTTGCCCAACAACTGCTTCTCCTTCAGCGCCGCGAAGACCTCCTCCACCACCTTGTGCCAGAAGGTGCCGCGGCCCCGGGCGTCGAACTCCTCGCCCGGCACGTCCGGCTCGGCCACCTTCAGGCCATACGAGAGGAAGCCCTGGAAGCCGCAGTTGCCGAAGCGCGCCAGCGCCGACGCGGAGAGCGGCCGGGTGATGTCGAAACGGAACGTCTCGCGCAGGGACTCGCGCTGCGTGTCGACGTCCACCGAGCCGGAGTACGGGCCGGGCTGCACCTTCGGATCGCCAAAGAAGAACAGGCGCTCCAGCTCCACCTCCGACAGCTCGCGCGCGCCCGCGTACCAGGCTTCGGGCGCGAAGCGACGCCGGAGCACCGAGGCCGCCGCGTCGGGTTCGGTGACGCGCAGCTTCGGCTGGGACAGGGCTTCCAGCGCCACGCAGCGGCGCAGCTCGGACTCGGTGAGCACTTCGTCCAGCGGCGGAATGGGCGCAAGCGAGCGCGGCGACCACTTCAGCGCCGTGAGCCGGCGCACCTCCTCCAGGAACGCCGACGGCACCTGCTCCTGACCTCCCGCGGACTCCACCGCGAAGGACAGGCTGACGGTCGCCTCGGAGGCCGCCAGCGCGCTGGCGAACAGCAGGCGGTCCTCGGTGAGGCGCCACGCCGCGCGGTCGTCGAATTCGCCGCCCGTGAGCCGGAAGACGTCGCGGCCCAGGTGCTTGTTGAGCGCGGCGCGCTCCGCGTCCGCCAGCAACGGTGACGGAGCGTCACGCCCGGGGAAGCGGCCTTCCGTCAGCCCCGCGAGGAAGAGGTGCTGGAAGGAGCGGCCCGGCAGCTCGGCCACGTCGAGCACCTCGACGGCGGCGCCACGAGGTCCGCGCGGAGGAAGGTGCGCGTCCGCCATCGCGTCACGCAGCCAACGGCCAAAGGTCCGGCGGCGCATCTTCGGTCCGCCGCCCACCGCCTTCATCATCCGCGTCAGGCCCTGCACCCGCAGGCGGAGCGCTTCGCGCGCGGCGTCGTCCCGGGCCCGCGCATCCGCCGCGCGCGCGCCCAGCCCCCCCTCCTCGCGTGGCGCCAACGCGCCCTCCGAGGCCACGAGGCCCAGCCGCTCCACCACCTGCCACCACGCCGCGAGCAGCTCCACGGCGGTGCCTTCTTCGGGGATGCGGCGACAGGCCTCCACCAACATCAGACAGCGCTCACGCAGCAGCTTCACGGCGTCGGCGCGGCGGCTGTCCTGCGCCTTCCGCATCCCGCTGAGCGCGAGCAGTCGCCGGGCCAGCCCGTCCAGCCGCACGTCGTAGGCGCCCCGGCCTCGCACCGCGCCCAGCCGGTCATCACGCACGGCGGCCTGGGCGAAGAGCGTCGCGGGCGCGTCCGGACCACCGCGTGACAGCGTGGGCGCGTAGCGGCTGCCCATCAGGTCCGCCATGCGCTCGACCGGGAAGCCATCCTCCACCAGCAGCGGCAGGTCCAGCGCCAGCCGCACGGGCCCGGCGAGCCCCAGCGGCTCGCCCCAAGGGAGGCGCACCGGCACGCCCAGCTCCCCCAGCGACTCCGCGAGCCAGCCAGCCTCCGGCCCCAGCTCGCGGTACGCCACCGCGATGTCGCCGGGTGCCACGCCTTCGGCCAGCAGGCGCCGCACGTCCCGCGCCAACAGCCGCGCCTCGTCACGGGCCGTGGCCGCGCTCCACACGCGCAGGGCCGGCACCGCGTCCTTCAACACGTCGCGCGGCGCCCCAGGCGAGAAGAGGTGGCGTCCCAAGTCGATGAAAGGCCGGCCTTCAAACGTCACGTCCGCCTTGAAGAGGTCCACGTGCGTCATGGCGTCGCCGCGGTTCTCGAAGGCGCGGAACAGCGCCGTCAGCGCCGCGTCCGCCGCTGGCGAGCCACCCACCGGCGTCTCCACGCGCAACGTCACCCCGCGGGACTCACACGCCGCCGCCAACGCCAGCAGCAGCTCCAACCCCGAGGGCCGCACGTCGTACACCCCGTGCAGCACGAGCGTGCGCAGCCCCTCCCACCCCACGGGCCACGCGCCTCGGCCCAGCGCCTCGCGCGCGCCGCGCAGCACGTCCTCGCGGTCGGCGAGACAGAGCTCCGCCATCCGCTGTTCGTACAGGTGGTACAGGCGCGCAATCACGCGGACCCGGGTCCTGCGCTCCTGCGGCAGGATTTCCACCGCGTCCTGAAGCTCCCGAGCGGACAGGCGCCCGGCCTTCAGGTCCAGCACCACGTCCAACGCGGCGCGCGCGAAGGCGGGCTCTCGCACATAGTCGCCGAAGGGCGTAGGCCCCAGCTCCAACCCCAGGGAGGCCACCACCGCTCGCGCCGCCACCGCCGGGCACGGACGCCGGTTGAGCTCGCGCGCGCCGCCCATCGCCTGCAGCAGCTCCTCCCAGGTCAGCAGGTGCGCGCCCACGCTCAGTCCACTGGCGTCGCCCATGGCCCGCAACGCGGCCTGCCGCCGGCCGGCGTCGGGGAACACGTGGAGGGTGCGGCCAAAGCGGAAGGACATGCGAGGTGGACTCTAGAACGACCGGGCGGGTGACTTTCATGCTCCATTCAAGGCCCGCCGCACAGGTCATTTCCGTGCCTGCCCGGCCGCTGTCCACGTATTCCCGGTCAGTCCATCGATATCCGCGCCGGGCCCCCCGGGCTTACGGCGAGCCTCGGGGGCTCATGAACGCGCCTCCAGTGGCAGCTCCAGCTCGAGCTGTGTGAGCGGAGTCGCCCCCAATCCCGCGCCCAGGAAGAAGCGCGCCAGGGGGCCCTCCGGAACGACGGCGCTCACGGCCAGCGGCTTCCCAGGCCACCGCGCGGTCAGCGCGCCCAGGAGCCTGCGGCCAGCGCCCTGCCCCCGAGCCGAGGGCTCCACGCCCACGGACCGCACCCCCAGCGTGGGCGCCGACACGTCCGCCACCACCGCCACCGCGGGGCCCAGCCGGAACGCACGCGCGGGTAACGCCAGCCCCATGACCGTCGCGGGGGCCAGTTGCCAGGGCAACCCCTGGGGCAGCAGCCGCGCGCACTCCCACGGGTCCACTTCCTCCAGCGCGGATGCACCCGCCAAGGGCTCGGGCGTCCCCATGAAGCCCACCAGCCGGCGCACGCGCTGGAAGCCCAGCCGCTCGTAGAGCCTCACCGCGGGCGCGTTCTGTTCGATGACTTCCAGCAGCAGCCGGGTGTCGCCCCGCGCTCGCGCGTCCGCCAGCAAGGGACGCAGCATGGCGCCGCCCAGCTTGCGATTCCGCCAGGCGGGCACCACCCCCATGCCCGCCACGCGGCGCTCCCGTCCCCGGCGGGCCATCAACACGAGTCCCACGGGCTCCCCGTCCACGCGCGCGACGCGGCTCTCCTCCAGCGAGATGTGCTCGCTGCGCACGCGCGCGTCGAACAAGCCAGGGGCGTCCGGCACGGTGACGAAATAGCCCTCGAAGGCGCGGGCGAACAGCGTGGAGAGGGCGCGCAGCGACAGTTCCGACGCGGGAGTCAATTGCATGACGGGGCACGCCTCCAAAGACATGCGCGGCCGAGTCTACGCACGAAGTCATGGAACAGCGCTGGAACCCGACGGGACTGCGCCCGTATGCTGCCACCCGTGCGCCTCCCCTATCGAGCGTTTGCCATTGCCGTCCTGCTGGCCGTCGTCCCCTGCTTCCCCGCCGCCGCGCAAGACGGCTCGGACGCGCCGCGGCTCCATGAGCTCCGCTTCGACTGGACCCGGGATGGCGTCATCACCGGCGCGGCCGGCGTGTTGTGGATTTCCAGTGAGGCGTTCTTCAAGGACGACCTGGCCCCGGCGCAGTGCCGCTGGTGCGACCGCGCGCCAGATGGGACGGACCGCCTCAACCGGCTGGACCGCTGGGGACGGGGCCTCGCCGGGTCGACGCCGTCCGCACGCAAACGGGCCCACAACTGGAGCAACATCATCGGCTTCGGCGCGCTGCCCGCGGGAGTGCTCGGCATCCAGTACGCCATGGGCCAGGGCTCTGGCGCGCCGACGCGCTACTTCGCCCAGGACGCCACCATCATCGTCCAGAGCGCGGTGCTCGCCTCCCTGGCGAACCAGACGGTGAAGTTCATCGCCGGCCGTGAGCGCCCCTTCGTCCATGTGCTGCCCGAGGACCAGAAGGGCCTCACCGACCACCCCAGCGACAACAACCTCTCCTTCTACAGCGGCCACACCAACCTCGCCTTCTCACTGGTGGTGTCCGCGGGCACCGTCGCCGCGCTGCGCGGCTACAAGCACCAGGCGTGGATCTGGGCGGTGGGCGTGCCCGTGGCCACCTCCGTGGGCCTGCTGCGCATGGGCGCCGACAAGCACTACCTCACGGACGTGGCCACCGGCGCATTGCTCGGCTCGGCGGTCGGCCTCGCCGTGCCCCTGCTGCTCCATGGCCGGAAGGGCGAGGACACGCCGAGCGTCCAGTCAGGGAAGGTCCAGATGACGCCCGTGGCCAGCGCGCGGATGATGGGCATCTCCGGCACCTTCTAGCGCCGCGCCGGCGCCGCTGCTCAGAGGCCGAACTCCGCGGGGGCGCCCTCTCCCTCCGAGGCCAGCGGTGGCAGCGAGCTCATGTCCCAGCGCTGGCCAGCGGTCCATGACACGGCGCCCGACAGGCCCCAGCCCGCGCGCAGGGCCTGACGGTCCTCGTACTCCAACCAGAAGATGGACTCCTGGGATTTGGCCGCCTGGTCCAGGCAGGCGATGCGGGTGGCCGGACGCCCCGGGCCCTCCAGCGTCACCGCGAAGCCCTTGTGCGAATGGCCGCACAGCATCCACTTCGGCAACACCGTGTCCACGAGCCGCCGCGTCACGGGATTGCCAATCCAATAGGAGGGCAACGGCCTCGGCGGTGACGGGTTCTCCTCCCGCGCGCGCTGGACGATGCCTCGCGGCCACTCGTGGACCAGCATCAGGTCCACGTCGCACAAGGCCGCCACCTGCTCGACCTCCGGCGTGCGGAAGTAGCCAGCCTGCTTCACCATGTCCGGCGTGGAGGGGGGCTTCAGCGGCTGGTCGATGAACCGCGGCGCGTGGATGCCCGACAGGTACGCCACCCGCAGTCCGCTCAGCTCGCGAACGCCCGCGCGGCCCAGGTACGTCACGTTCGGCGCCAGCGTGCCGCCCTGCTGGAGGTCGTGCAGCGCCTCGAAGTCCTCGTTGTTGCCGCCAATGAAGTACAGGGGCCGCTTCACCTGCCGGAGCCCGTCCGCGTATTCCGCGAACTCGGCGGGCATGGCGCGCTTGGCGGCCTTGCGCCGGTGGTCATCCGCGCGGCGGAAGGCCTCCACGTCGCCTACCGCCAACACCAGGTCCACCCGGCGGCCTCGTGCCTGCTCCAGCGCGTCCAGCCACGTCTCCACACGGTGGAAGCGGCCATGAATGTCGCCCACGGCCGCGACAAGTAGGGGTTCCGGCATCTTGCTTGAAAGGCTGCACGCGCCATACCGCCCTGTCGAGTCGAGATCATCCCATGTCGCCAATGGCTGACAGAACGCAGCCTCTCCTGCCGGCCAATCCCCGCCTCGCGGTGGATGACGCACCCCGACCAACCCGTGCCATTGAGGTCCGAAAGCGGCCAGACAGCGGCCACCGGGTATGGGAGCTTGCCCCCCATGAACGGCCTGGACGCCAGCGCGTGCTACCGCGCGATGCAGACCCGAGATGCCCGCTTCGACGGGCGGTTCTTCACCGCCGTCCGGACGACGCGCATCTATTGCCGGCCCATCTGCCCGGCCCGGACGCCCCGGTTCGAGAACTGCAGTTTCTATCCGAGCGCCGCCGGGGCGCAGGAGGCGGGCTACCGGCCCTGCCTGCGCTGCCGCCCGGAGACGTCACCGGACCTCGCCTTCTGGCGGGGCACCTCCAACACCGTCGCCCGGGCCCTGGCGCTCATCGCCGAGGGCGGCCTGGATGACGACGGCGCCGGGGTGGAGGCGCTCGCGGACCGGCTGGGCGTCGGGGACCGGCAGCTGCGGCGGTTGTTCCAGCAGCACCTGGGGGCCTCGCCGGTGGCCGTCGCCCAGACGCGGCGCGTGATGTTCGCCCGGCAGCTCCTGCACGAGACGACCCTGCCCATGGCCGAGGTGGCACTGGCCTCGGGGTTCCGCAGCGTCCGCCGCTTCAACGACGTGTTCCGCGCGCTGTATGGACGGCCTCCCAGCGCGCTCCGCCGGAGCCGGGCCCCCGTGGGCGGTGCCGCCGCGGGTGTCACGCTCTTCATCCCCTACCAGCCTCCCTATGACTGGGACGCGATGCTGGCGCACCTGGAGACACGGGCCCTGCCGGGCCTGGAGCACCTCGAGGCCGGACGCTACCGGCGGACCGTGGCGACCGCGGGCGGTCAGGGCACCGTCGAGGTCTTCCGCGCCCCTGGACGCGACGGGTTGCTCGCGACGCTCCGCCTCCCCCAGGTTCAAGCCCTGCCCACGGTGGTGGCGCAGGTCCGGCGCGTCTTCGACGTGGGCGCGGACATGGACGTCATCCGGGAACACCTGTCCCGGGACGCGCGGCTCGCTCCGCTGGTGTCCCTGCGGCCGGGGCTGCGAGCACCGGGAGGCTGGGACGGCTTCGAGCTCGCGGTCCGGGCCGTGCTGGGTCAGCAAGTCACGGTCGCCGCGGCGCGAGGACTCGGGGCGCGGCTGGTCACCGCGTATGGCGAGCCCATGGGCGTCGAAGCAACGGGAGACGCCCGGCTGACGCGCACCTTTCCCCGGCCGGAGCGGCTGGCGCGGGAGGACTTGAGCGCGCTCGGGATGCCCGCCGCCAGGGCACGGACCTTGTCGAGCCTGGCCGCCGCGGCCGTCGCGGACCCGAGGCTGTTCCAGCCGCGCGCCACGCTGGAAGAGACGGTCGAACACTTCAAGCGCATCCCCGGCATCGGAGATTGGACGGCGCAGTACATCGCGCTGCGCGCGGTGCGCGAAACGGATGCCTTCCCTTCGGCGGACGTCGCGTTGCTGCGCGCACTCACGAGCGCGGATGGCGTGCGGCCCTCCCCGGAGGAAGCGCTCCGCCGCTCCGGAGCCTGGAGCCCCTGGCGCGCCTATGCCGCGCAGCACCTCTGGGCCGCGGATGCCGCCCGGCCCGGGCCCACACCCCACCTTCCCCATTCCCCTTCGCGACAGAGAGATGACGATGCCCCCGCCGCTGCGCTTGCTCATGGACCGCGCCCCCACGCCCATCGGCTTGATGCTGGTCGTCTGTGACGAAGCGGGCTGCCTTCGCGCGGTCGACTGGGAGGAGTACGAACCCCGGATGCTCCGGCTGCTGCGGCTCCACTACGGCGCGAACGGCCATGTGCTCGAGCCCGCGAGCGACCCGTTTGGCCGGACGACGGCGCTGCAGACCTATCTGCGCGGAGACGTCAGCATCATCGACGCGTTGCCCGTGGCCACCGCGGGCACGCCCTTCCAGCGAGAGGTCTGGCACGCGCTGCGCGACATCCCCGCGGGCGCCACCACGAGCTACGGCCAACTGGCCCAGCGAATCGGCCGCCCCAAGGCCGTGCGCGCCGTGGGCATGGCCAACGGCGCCAACCCCATTGGCGTGGTGGTCCCCTGCCACCGGGTGGTGGGGGCCAACGCGTCACTGACGGGCTACGGCGGCGGGCTGGAGCGCAAGCAGTGGCTGCTCGACCACGAGCGCCGCCATGCATCGCGCTCCGTGGCCTGAGGCGCGGCACGACGGACGCGCCGAACCGCTGTGCCAGGGCCGGATGGACTACGCGGCCATCAACGCGCTGATGCCGTCGGACGCCTCGTCCTGAGGACAAGCCACCCGGCGGCACCGTGCTCCGGCTCAGCCGCAGCCCAGCGGGTACGTGACCTCCACCAGGGAGCCCGCCTCGGGCGCAGCGGGGCGGTCGAAGAGGATGGCATTCTCGCGGGCGTCGTACTCCCAGCCGGACGTCACGCGGACGCCGTCCACGTCGACGACGACGCGGCCCGGGTCCTCCGGCGTCTCGGACAGGGGGAACTTGCGGTTCGCGCCGAAGGTGCTGTCGGAGAGCTTCTCCAGCGAGCTGGCCCAGTTCGGCGTGCAGATGCTGTCCACCACGCCGCCCGTGGCCTCCGCCAGTTGGCTGTAGCGGCTGCCCGAGCTGCTGGACGTGGGGCACCTGGCCAGGTCCGACGGCCCGACGATGGCATTGACGCTCAGCTTCGAGCGGTCGTTGCCCTTCAGCGCCAGCAGGTACGTCTCATAGAAGGACACCGGCTGCGCGCTGAAGTCCTCCTCGTCCGACACGAAGATGATGGCCAGGCGGGCGTCCTCGCGCAGGAAGCCGCCGTTGCCGTCGTTGGGCTGCGCGGTGCGCGGGTCATCCTCGTGGTAGAGCAGCGGATCCGCCAGCGCGCGGTAGGCGGACTCCAGCCCCTGCTCGTTCCAATGGCAGACGCCCACGCGGGTGTTGTTGGCGAAGACGCCCGCGGCATCCGGGGTCGCCGGGGTGATGATGCGCGGCCGGGAGCCATCCACGGGGAACAGGCGGCCATTCTCCCCGCCCTGCGCGCCGCCCGGGCACTCGGACCAGCCACCCGGAGACGGGTCCAGCCCCGTGGTGGTGACACCGATGCGGTAGTCCACCGCGGCGCCGTCCGCCGCGCTCAAGAAGGCCGCGAAGTTCTGCCCCAAGCTCTGCTGCTCCTCCATCATCGACCCCGAGTTGTCGACCACGAAGAGCACGTCCACCTTCGCCTGTGACTCCTGGAAGAAGCGGTCCGTCTGCTCCGCCTTCGTCACGCCCTGCCCCACCATGCCCGCCGTGTAGACGGAGCCATCCGCCAGGGTGAAGCGCAGCGCCGCGGCGTCATGGCCCTCATCCACCGGCGCATACGTCGCCGTCAGCGTTCGCGTGCCCTGGCCCGTCAGCGTCCAAGGCGCATTGCCGCTACCGTCCAGAGAGAACTCGCCCGCGTCCGCGTCGAACGCGACCTGGCTCACCTGGACGGGCCCGACGCACGAGTTCACGGCCACCAACTCCCGCGTGCGCGGGCCGCACGCCAGCTTGGTGACGCCGAAGTCCACCGTGGTGGGCTGCACCGCGAAGCATCCCACCACGCCCTCGCCCCGCAGCTCCACCAGCGGGTGCCCCTGCGTAGGGCTGTTCACCCAGGCCTCGGCCAGCCCGGAGAAGCCGCCCTCCTCGGACGGCTTGAAGCGGACCACCAGCGTCGCCTTCGCGCCCGGCTCCAGCACGCCGTTGCGCACCGGAGCCGCGGAGAAGCCCCCGTCAGACCCCTGGGCGAGCTGCATCGACGCCAGGTAGCACGCCTCCGCGCCCGTGTTCCGCAGCGTCACCCCCAGCGCCACCTCCGCGCCCACCGGCACCTTGCCGAAGTCCAGTTGCTGGGGCAGCGCGTACTGGCACGGCGCGAACACCTGGCCCCGGCCCTCCAGCGCCACCGCCTCCGTGGCCGCGGAGCCGCTGTCACGCACCGTGACGGAGAGCTGTCCCTGGCTGGCGTCCGGGTTCCCCGCCTTGGGCCGGAAGGTGACGCTCACCCGGGCATTCTGCCCCGCGGGCACCATCACGCTGGCGGGCGCCTGGGCCAGGGTGAAGTAGCCGCCCTGCTGCGTGTCGAGCTGGAGGTCGGTGACACTCACGTCCTCGCGGCAGCGGTTGTAGACGGTGACCTCCCGCGTCGCCGTCATGCCCTCCGCCACCGTGCCAAACGCCAGCCGCCGGGGCAGCACCGTCACGCACGAGCCGCCGCCCTCGCCCGCCAGCGACACCTTGGGGCCCGGGGCGCTGGAGCCCTGCTCGCGCACGCCAATCTCCACCCGCCCGTCGCGCACCTTGCCCACCGCCGCGGGCGTGAAGGCCACGCGCAGCTCCACCGCCGCGCCCGGTGCCAACTGCCCGTTGGCCACCACCGGCTCATTGGCGATGTGGAAGACGCCCTCCGAGCTGTCCACGAGCTGCGAGCCCGAGAAGCTCAACGGCTGCGTGCCCTGGTTGCGCACGGTGATGACCTGCTCCGCCGTGGCCCCCAGCGCCACGCGCCCGAAGTCCACGCGCAGCGGCGTCACCTCCAGCTTGGACGCCACGCCCGTGCCCATCAGCGGCACCACCGCCGGCTCACACCCGTCGCACACCACCACGTGCAGCGCCGCCTCGGCCGCGCCCAGCCGGCGCGGGGCATAGGCCACCGGCACCATCAACGCCTCGCCCGGCGCCAGCGAGGAGGGCAGCCCCTGCCCGGCGGTGAACTGGTCGGCGTCCGCGCCCTGCACCGACAGCGTCAGCGGACTGTCCACGTCCGATGGGTTGCGCACCGTCACCTCGCGCATCTCCACCAGGCCCATGGCCACGTTGCCGAAGTCGAGCGCCTCCGAGGGCACCTCGAGGAAGGCCTTCACGCCGCGGCCCGACACCGGCACGCGCCCGCCGACCTCCGCGTCGGTGAGGATCTCCACCACGCCCTGAATCTCGCCCTCCACCCGCGGCAGGAAGTGGATTTCAATGTCCTGTTCCCCCCCCGCGGACAGGGTGAAGGGCTCGAAGGGGGGAATGTCCACGTTGGGCACGCTGGAGACGGCGCCTTCCACGCGATAGGAGGCCCGGCCCGCGTTGGCGATTCGCAGCTTGAACGTCTTGGTATGCCCCAGCGCCGCGGGGCCGAAGTCCACAATCTCCGGCCGGACAACAAAGGCGCTCTTCGCTTTTTGAGAGGCGGGCCGCTCACACGCGACCCCTGTCACCATCGCCACCACCAACGCCACCAGCCCAAACGCCCCGCGCATAACGTCCTCCCCGCCCCACCGGGAGACGCCAGGAAAACACCCTGGTTCACCTCACGGCTCAGCGGGGGGCCCTCTGCAACCCCGGTGCCCGGTCCGCCCACAGAGTGGTGAGGGGGGCTCCGACGCGGCAACCCGCTGGCCTCGCAGGGAAACGCCAGCGCCCACCCGGGAAATGTGGGTGTCCTCTCGCAGGACACTCCTGAAATTCCTTCAGGAACTCCAGGTGCCACACAGACGAATCCTCCGTCCGGGCGGGGCAGGCAGCCGGGCCTCCTCGCCTGAGAGGTCGCCAGATGTGGGATGCAGCGCGCAACCCAGGACGTTTCCCTGCATCCAGATGGGTTCCAACGTGTTTCCCCCTACCGGAACGCATATTCAGTGGTAGATCGCCCGCCCATGTCCGAGCCCGACGTCATTTCCCTCAGAGGCGCCAAGGAGCACAACCTCAAGAACGTCTCCTTGGACATTCCCAAGAAGAAGCTCGTCGTCTTCACCGGCGTGTCCGGTTCGGGCAAGAGCTCGCTCGCCTTCGACACTCTCTATGCGGAAGGCCAGCGCCGCTACGTGGAGAGCCTCTCCGCCTATGCCCGGCAGTTCCTGGGACAGATGGAGAAGCCGAAGTACGACACCATCCGCGGCCTGTCGCCCACCATCTCCATCGAGCAGAAGGCGGCCAGCAACAACCCCCGCTCCACGGTGGGCACCGTCACGGAAGTGCACGACTACCTGCGCGTGCTCTACGCCTCCATCGGGGTGCAGCACTGCCCCACCTGTGGCGTGAAGGTGGGCAAGCAGAGCGCGCAGCAGATTGTCGACGAAATCCTCAAGGCCCCCGCGGGCACCAAGCTCCAGGTGCTGGCGCCGCTGGTGACGAACCGCAAGGGCGAGCACAAGGACCTGCTCGCCGAGGCCCAGAAGCGAGGCTTCTCCCGCGCCCGCATCGACGGCGCGCTCAAGAGCCTGGAGGAGCGCATCGAGCTGGACAAGAAGTCCAAGCACGACATCGCGCTCGTCATTGACCGCGTGGTGCTCAAGCCGGACGTGAAGACGCGCCTCACCGACTCCGTGGAGACGGCCCTGCGCGAAGGCAAGGGCACGCTCATCATCACCGACGAGAAGGGCACGCTCGCCTCCGACCGGGTGATGTCCGAGCTCAACGCCTGCTCCAAGTGCGGCCTGTCCTTCGGTGATTTGACGCCCGCGTCCTTCTCCTTCAACAACCCCCTGGGCATGTGCACGGACTGCAACGGCCTGGGCACCAAGCCGGAGATGGACCCGGACCTCATCGTCCCGGACACGTCACGCAGCATCCGCGACGGCGCCATTGAACCGTGGGCCGGCAGCATGAACCGCGGCGAGGGCTGGACGGCCGACTTCGTGGAGAGCCTGGCCAAGGCCTTCAAGATTGACCTGGACGTGCCCTACGCGAAGCTGACCAGGCGAGAGAAGGACACGCTGATGTACGGCGCGGGCGGCAAGTCCTTCACCGTCGCGTGGGGCGAGGGCGGCAAGTACAAGATGGAGTGGGAGGGCCTGGTCGAGCGCATGATGCGCAACTTCAAGACGACCACCTCCGAGGCGCGCCGCACCGAGCTCCAGAAGTACTTCAGCGACAAGCCCTGCCCGTCCTGCAAGGGCGAGCGTCTGAAGCCGGAGAGCCGCGCGGTGAAGGTGCACGGGCGCAGCATCGTCGAGCTGAGCCGGCTGACCATCTCCGACTCGCTGGGCTTCCTGGGCGACATGGCCCTGTCCGCGCACGAGCGGAAGATCGCCACCGAGCTCTTGAAGGAGATTCGCAGCCGCCTGTCCTTCCTGGTGGACGTGGGCCTGGGCTACCTGATGCTGGACCGGACCGCGTCCACGCTGTCGGGCGGTGAGAGCCAGCGCATCCGGCTGGCGTCGCAGATGGGCAGCGAGCTGACGGGCGTCATCTACATCCTGGATGAGCCCTCCATCGGCCTGCACCAGCGCGACAACGGCAAGCTGCTGCTGACGCTCAAGCGCCTGAGGGACCTGGGCAACTCCGTCATCGTCGTGGAGCACGACGAGGAGACGATGGAGGAGGCGGACTGGCTGGTGGACTTCGGGCCGGGCGCGGGCGAGCTGGGCGGCCAGGTGGTGGCCCAGGGCACGCCCGCGGAGGTCATGGCGAACGAGGCCAGCTCCACCGGCGCGTACCTCTCCGGGCGGAAGGAAATCGAGGTCCCCCAGGAGCGCCGCGAGCCTGACCCGAAGCGCAAGCTGGTCATCCAGGGGGCGAAGGAGAACAACCTGAAGAACGTGGACGCGGAGATTCCGCTGGGCGTCTTCAGCGCGATCACCGGCGTGTCCGGCGCGGGCAAGTCCACGCTCATCAACGAGATTCTCTTCCCCGCCCTGGCGCGGCACCTCTACGAGCGCCGCGAGTCCCCCGGCAAGCACAAGGCCGTGCTGGGCATGGAGCACCTGGACAAGGTCATCGACATCGACCAGCGCCCCATTGGCCGCACCCCGCGCAGCAACCCGGCCACGTACACCAAGCTCTTCGACAACATCCGCGAGGTGTTCGCGATGACGCCCGAGGCGCGCGCGTTCGGCTACGGGCCGGGCCGCTTCAGCTTCAACATCAAGGGCGGCCGCTGCGAGGCGTGCGAGGGCGACGGCGTGAAGCTGGTGGAGATGCACTTCCTGGCGGACGTCTACGTGCCCTGCGAGGTGTGCGCCGGCAAGCGCTTCAACGAGGCCACCCTGCGCGTGCGCTACAAGGGGAAGAACGTCGCCGAGGTGCTCGACATGAGCGTGCGCGAGGCGATGGAGCACTTCGGCGCGCACCGCGACATCATGCGCGTGCTGCAGACGCTCCATGACGTCGGCCTGGGCTACATCCGCCTGGGACAGCCCTCCCCCACCCTGTCCGGCGGCGAGGCCCAGCGCATCAAGCTGGCCCGCGAGCTGGCGCGCGTGGCCACCGGCCGCACCCTCTACATCCTCGACGAGCCCACCACCGGCCTGCACTTCGAGGACATCCGCAAGCTGCTGGCCGTGCTCAACCGGCTGGTGGAGGCGGGCAACAGCGTGCTCGTCATCGAGCACAACCTGGACGTCATCAAGAGCGCGGATTGGATCATCGACCTGGGCCCCGAGGGCGGCGCGGGCGGTGGCCTGATTCTGGCCGCCGGCACGCCCGAGCAGGTCGCCGAGGTCGAAGGCAGCCACACCGGCCGCTACCTGGGCCACGTGCTCACCAAGGCCCGCAGGGCCCGCGTGGGCGTGCGCGTGGACGACCCGGCGCCCGCGCCCGTGAAGAAGGGCGCGCGGGGCTGACGACGCACCGCGCAATGCCTCCTGGGAAAATGGAGCGGGGGGGCGGGGGTGCCTTCATTCACCCCCATCCCCCCGCACCACCTTGGAGGAAAGACATCATGTGAAATGATAGGGGCATTCCAATTCCTGTCAAACCCAGCCAGGCAACTTGAGTTGTATCAATAAACACACACGCCCACCGGAATGACGCAGGCAGTCGGGCGGGAGATTTCCGGCGTGGGTGCGGCCAGGGAAGCGCCGGGTGGCGCGGCGGGGCCCATCCGTTCGGTGGAGTCCCGGCGGCGCGTTGGGTAGGGTGCGGCTTCTCGGAATCTAGGAGCCCCCACCTTTCGTCACCAGGGAGCACCCCGTCGTATGGCCCAGGCAACCGCCGCGCAGCGCAGCAAGTTCCCGCCGCAAATCCCCTTCATCATCGGCAACGAGGCGTGTGAGCGCTTCAGCTTCTACGGGATGCGGAACATCCTCACGGTGTTCCTCATCGACTACCTGCTGCGCACGCAGATACCGGACACCGCGCTGCGCGAGGCCGAAGCGAAGAGCCTGATGCACACGTTCATGGCGGGCGTGTACTTCTTCCCGCTCATCGGCGGCTACCTGGCGGATCGCTTCTTCGGGAAGTACCGCATCATCCTGGGGCTGAGCCTGGTGTACTGCCTGGGCCACGCGTGCCTCGCCGTCTTCGAGGACAGCGTCCCGGGGTTCTTCACGGGCCTGGCGCTCATCGCCATTGGCAGTGGCGGAATCAAACCCTGCGTGGCGGCCATGGTGGGGGACCAGTTCAACGAGTCCAACAGCCACCTGGTGAAGAAGGTCTTCGCCATCTTCTACTGGACCATCAACTTCGGCTCGTTCTTCGCGTCGCTGTTCATCCCCCTGCTGCTCACGCACTTCGGGCCGTCGGTGGCCTTCGGCATCCCCGGGGTGCTGATGTTCATCGCGACGTTCATCTTCTGGCTGGGCCGTCACAAGTACGTCCGGGTGCCGGCCACGGGCGCCAACCCGCACAGCTTCCTCAAGGTGGTGGCCAGCGCGCTGCGCAACCGGGGCCAGGGCGGCGGCTGGCTGGACGGCGCGAAGCGGGAGCACCCCGAGGAGGCCGTGGACGGCGTGAAGGCGGTGTTCAAGGTGAGCGCGCTGCTGCTCCCCTTCGTGCCCTTCTTCTGGATGCTCTTCGACCAGAAGGCTTCGACGTGGGTGGTGCAGGCCCGGGCCATGGACCCGCAGGTGGGGCCGTTCACCTTCCAGGCCAGCCAGATGCAGTTCGTCAACCCGCTGCTGGTGATGCTGCTCATCCCCTTCCTGACGGCCGTCGTCTACCCGGCCTTCCAGCGCTTCGGCTGGGAGCTGACGCCGCTGCGGCGCATGCCCCTGGGGCTGGTGGTGGGCGCGCTGTCATTCATCATCGCCGGCATCTTCCAGGTGACCATGGAGGGCGGCACGACGCTGAACATCGCGTGGCAGATTCTCCCGTACATCGTGCTGACGCTGGGCGAAATCCTGATGTCCACCACGGGCCTGGAGTTCGCGTACACGCAGGCCCCGCGGGAGATGAAGGGCACCATCCAGAGCGTGTGGCTGGTGACGAACACGCTGGCCAACGTGGCGGTGGCCATCAGCTCCAAGCTGAACGTCTTCACCGGCTCCGGGCAGTTCTTCTTCTATGCCGGCTTCGCGCTGCTGGCCGCCGTGGGCATGGCCCTGGTGGCCCGCCGCTACGTGGTCCGCGACTACTACCAGACGTCCGCGCCCATCCCCACCGAGGAGCGCACCGCCGCCGGTGTGACGCCGGACTCGGCGAAGTCCGCGTAGGGCGCCGAGCCCCCGCGTCAGGAGGCATGCAACGCCGGCGCACCCGAAGCCGGGCGCGCCGGCGCTCACGTGTTCCAGGGCGCCCACGGCACCGCGCATGGGCGCCAGTTGCGCGTGCCGCCCATGCGCGCAGCGCACGCGCCTGGCCGCCACGCAGGCTCCCGGGGGCCCCGCGAAGGGCTGCGCCCGGGCCCCTGCCCCGTTGCCGTTGTCACGAACACCACCGCCGCAAGGACGGCGGCGGCATCCGGACCGGCAGGCTAGACTGAGAGGACCGCGCGCCCGCGCGCCGCCAGCCGGTACACACCACGATCGCGCGCCATGTATCCGGCCATGACCCACTCGCGACGCACGCTGCAGAAGTCATCAAAGATCGCGCCGATCATCTGATTGAGCTCGGCCTCCCGGTACTCCTCTTGCGCCGGGATTCGGCGGAGGAGCTCCTCGAGCACCAGCTCCTTCTTGCGCCGCTGCACCGGGAGCGCGTTCAGGCGAGGGCCATTGAAGAACGCGCTCAACACGCCGCGGGTCTCGCTGTCGACCTCGGCGGCCGTCGCGGCGCCACGCACCCGCTTCGGTGGTGAGAGCTGTATCGCCACGCGCTGCAGCCGACTGAGATCCGCGATGAAGCGGACCTTCGAGTCAGTGGTCGCGACGAGCAGACCAGCGCTCTCGAGCTTCCGGAGCTGATGGGCCGCGCTCTCGATATCAATCGAGAGCAGCGACGTCAGCTCCGAGAGCGTCCGCGGCGCGTCAATGAGCGCGGCAATCATGCGGAGCCGCGTCGAGTCGGCAAGGCTCCGCAGTAGAACACTCACCTCTTCGAGATCCACGTCCCCCGCCATGCGCTACGGGTACCATCGCGCCTGAAAGCCGTCAATCACGCCTCAGCGGACAAGCAAGTCAAGCGCGCAAGACAAGCGTTGCAACAGGAGGCCGCGCGACGTGGTCAGAAAGAAGTGTCCATCCGGCAACAGCTCGACGTCGAACGCTCCCGTCGTCTCGGCGCGCCACGCCTCGAGTTCCGCACAGGAGATCTCATCCTCGCGCCCTCCGAACACGGTGATGGGGCACGCGAGCGGAGACCGGCGCTCATGAACATACGTATCGCACAGCGACAGGTCGCACCGGAGCGTCGGCAAGAGGAGCCGCAGGAGCTCAGGGTACTCGTCGAGTTCGGGCCGGTTGCTCATCCTCTTCACGTAGGCGACCACCTCGGCGTCCGTGCGCGCCGAGAGCGCGTCCAGCAGTGGAACCGTCGGAGCCTGGTGCGCCGCGGGGAAAAGCGCGAGCGGCCCCGCCCGTCCACGGGCACGCAGCTCGTGCGCCAGCTCGAACGCGACGAGCGCCCCCATGCTGTGTCCATAGAACGCGAACGGCAGGTCGAGCAGCCTGTCGAGGCGCTCCGCGAGCACCGGCACCAGCTCGCGAATCGTGCGAAACGCCGGCTCGGCGAATCGCTCTTCGCGGCCTGGCAACTGGACGGGGCACACCTCGACATCGGGAGGCAGCGCCGCCGACCAGCCCCGGTACGCGGAGGCGCTTCCGCCAGCGAACGGGAAACAGAACAACCGCAGCCGCGCGGACGAACGCGCCTCGTACGCGCCGATCCAAGGGTTCGCCGTCATCGCCCGTCCGCTCGACGCCCCGTGAGAATCCGGTAGTCAATCCGCCGAGCCCCGCGGTCAACAGGAACGATCCACTGGCGCACGCCTTCGAAGCACGTCTCCAGGCGGTCCAGGCATCGGGGAGCTGGCTCCGAGGACCAGATGGCCAGCACGCCGCCGGGCCGGAGGGCCTCCCAACATTGGCGGAGGCCGGCCTCCGAGTAGAGGTCGTGGTTCCCGACCGCCGAGAGCGACTCTGGACCGTTGTCCACGTCGAGGAGCATCAGGTCGTACTCGCCGCTCGCCTCGACAATCGAATCCCGAACGTTTCCCTCACGCACGAGCACCCGCGGATTCGAGAGGTCGGGGACCGGCAGCTCGGCGCGGACGTCGGGGCGCGCGAGGAACGACACCAGCATGGGCTCCAGCTCGACCACGACGGCCCGCGCCACCCGTGAATCGCGCAGCAGCGCCTGCAGCGTGAAGCCGAAGCCGAGCCCGCCGACCAGCACGTGGAGCTCGCCACCTTCGCGGCATTCACGCAAACCAATCTCCGCGA
The DNA here is from genome assembly GCF_013372585.1 of Myxococcus sp. AM010. Taxonomy (NCBI): domain Bacteria; kingdom Pseudomonadati; phylum Myxococcota; class Myxococcia; order Myxococcales; family Myxococcaceae; genus Myxococcus; species Myxococcus sp. AM010. The sequence continues at coordinate 107,272 of NZ_JABXEO010000002.1, read as the reverse complement.
GCGCCTCCTCACTTCGGTGCTCCGCCGAATCCATCAAGAGCTTGCCATTGAGGATCAGCTCGTAGACAGCGTCGCCGTCAGCCTCCTCTCGCCTCTGGAGAACGTACTCGCCCGTCGCCCGGTCCACGCGGACAAGCACGGTTGGCAGCGAATGCTCGAAGGAGAATCTCATTCATGCGTCTCCATGACTCCGCGATTTCGCGCTGAGTCCTCATCACCCCGTCCACTGAAGGCCGCGGGATAGTGCTCTACGTAGAACCGGGACGTCACGGCCGCGTCGGCGTCGAAGAAGACCCGGTAGTTGGGGATCAGGAAGACGGCGAACGACAGCGCCAGGACGGCGCCACCGGAAACAACGAGCGTCATCTCCAGACCGAAGGTCGCGATGAGCCAGCCAGTCACGGCGATCCCCGCCGGCGCCGCGATCGCACCAATGAAGATGCGCACGGAGACCGCGCGAGATCGGAACGCGTCAGGCATCGCGAGCGTCGTCTGCGACTTCAAGGGGATGTTCGCCGCGATGACCGCCATCCCGAACACGAGGAGCATCAGCGAAGGGAGCACGACGCCGCGAGCCCAGGGGAGCACCATGATCGCGACGCCGCTCGCCGCGAGGCCGATGAAGACGACCGTGCTCCGGCGAACCCAGCGCTGCACCGTACCCAGCGCCATCGCGCCGAGGATCGCGCCGACGCTCATGCTCGTCTCGAGCAGTCCCAGCATCCAGGCCGGCTGGTTCTGCGCTTCCTTGACGAAGTAGGCCAGTGAGATGTCGAGCGGTGCGATGGCGAGGTTCAGGAGCCCGGCGAGCACGGCGACGCCGAGCTCGATCGGGATGGAGGTCACGACGCGGACCCCCTCCTTGAGCTCCTGGAACCAGGCTCGGACACTATATAACTGCCGGTCCGCTGACTCAGCGCTTTGCACCTTCGTCACGGCGACGATGGACGCCGTCGCCGCGGTCGCGACGAAATAGGTGCCCGCGTCAATCAGTAGCGCGCCGGCCGGCCCGAGCCAGGACACCACGCCCCCGCCAACCACGCCACCGAGGATGGTCCCGAGCGGCATGATCGCCTGATCCTTCTGGATGGCAATCTCGACGTTCTCACGACTGACCAACTGCGGAATGATGCTCTGCGACACCGACATGAAGAGCGCCGAGCCCACGCCGTGCAGCAGGGAGACGACAACAATGAGGGGCAGATTGAAGTAACCGCGGAGCGCCATGATGCCGAGGAGCAGGGCGGTGCCCAACCGCCAGGCATCGCCGAGCAGGGCGACCTGCTTGCGGCTGAACCTGTCTCCGATCGGACCGAACAAGGGGATGAGCAAGAGCTGCACGAACGTGACAGGCGCGACGATCGTCGCCATCGTCGCGGCCGAGCCGGTCTCATCGAGGATCCACCACGCCAACGCGAGCTTGTTGCAACTGTCCCCGATGACGGAGGCGAGTTGCCCCAGGCGATAGAGCCAGAAGTCGCGGCCGAGCCCTGGCGGCGATGTCGATGTCCGAGGCATTGAAGTCCTACTTGGGTCAGAGCCCATGTCGAGCTCCGGTACGGCACGCCCGGCGGACCGTGGCACCGGCGCTTCTTGTCACGTCCCATCACAGCTCGAAGCGCCGACGCAGGCATGGACACGTCGGAGCTGACCCCGTCGTCGCTCGCCATGAGACGATGCGGGCGAGCCGAAGGGGGTGACCTGTGCGGGGACCTTCGAGTCCCCGACGACTACGAGGTACCTGACGACGGTCCCCGCCGCTCTGGCGCTCCGAAATCGAGCGCCCCACACGCCGGCAGCTCGCTGTCCATTACGCGGAGGGCCACATCGCCAAGCGATGCCTCGACGTTCACGTTGAACTGCTCCAGAATCCGCATGAGCGCGACCTGGACCACGGCCGCGTCGAAGCTGTGCCTCCGCGGGTCGTGATGAATGGCGATCTTCAGATCGCGCTCGGTGATGTAGACATCCAGGTACGCGTCGTAGTGCGCCTGCTCGTTGAAACGAATGTTGCGCACGTGAAAAGGAAGCGACAGGGCCTGGCCGTGGTCCAGGTCGACGCGGTCAATCGAGAAGTTCACGACCGTCAGCAGGCTCGACGGTGTCGTGTGGCCGTACGCCATGATGTCGCTCAGCGACATGTAAGCGAACTCCGACGACAGAATCGCGTGTTGCCGTATCTGAGAGATTGTCCTGGCCACTGTGTCGGTTTCGCGCACGCGCATCGGAACCGTGTTCACGAACAGCCCGCCCATCTTCTCCACGTCTCCCAGTCGAATCATCCTCCCCGACACCACGCAGCCGAAGATCGCTTCTGCCTTCTGGAAGTGATCGAGCACGTACGCTCCCCAGGCGGCGAGCAGGATGTGATTGACCGTGGAGCGGTGACGCCGTGCCAATGCGCCGAGGAGCTCACGCGCGCTTGGACCCCATTCGACGGTGACCGTGACCTTGTGAACGTCGACGTCAGGAGCGGGAAGCGCGGCGCCCGCGCGACAGGTGTGACCCTCCAGGTACTTCGTCCAATACGCTCCCGCCTTGCGCTCGTCCTGACGTTCGATCCAGTCGAGGTACAGCCGGTACGGCACGCGCGGGAGCTCCGTCTGTTCGATGCGCTCACTGGCGCTGCGATACGTCTCGCAGAACTGATCCTGGAGGAGCCTGCCCGTCCAAGCGTCCGCGATCAGGTGGGAGTAGGACCAGAGGAACGCGTGCCGATCGGGGCCGAGTTTCACGAGTTCGCAGCGCGACGTCTCGACAGCGAGGTCGAAGTTCCGTTCCATGTCCTCCGCGACATGGGACTCGAACGCGCCGTCCGGGTCCGGCAGCCCAGAGAGGTCGCGATACCGCAAGGGCCGCTGACGATAAGGCAGGACCACCTGCCGGGGCCCGTCGAGACCGTCGTTGACGAACACGGTGCGCAGACATTCGTGAGCCTCGACGAGCTTGCTCAGACAACGGTCGACCAGCTCCACCTCGATTGGCCCATTGACGTCGCACAGCATCTGCTCCACGTAGACCCGGTTCTTCTTGTGCAGGTGATGGAAGTACATCCCCTGCTGCACCGGCGACAGCGGGAGGTCGTTCTTCTCTGGGCGTGTGTGTGTCATGACTCTTCCTTCAGCCCCGGAGGCACCGGTTCACATCACAGCCGCTGCGCGTCGCGCGGGCGCCGGCAGGAAGCCGGCTTCCTGCATCTCCAGCACTGACTCCCTGAAGACGCGCACGATGAAGTCGACGTCGGCATCGGTATGCGCTTCGCCGAGGAACGAGGCGAAGCCGTCCAGGATGTGCAACCCCCGGTCCCGCAGGTAGATGAACAAGAGGTCGCCGAAGGGTTGATTCTCCAGGTAGCACGTCTTCCAGACCGAGCCGAAGTGACGGATTTCGAGCGGCGCCTCGACCTCCGTGAAGAACGCGTTGAGCTCCGAGGCGAGGCGCTCGGTCCTGTCGTTGCACGCTCGCTGCAACTCCGGCCCGCGCGCCCTGAGGTGAAGGAGCGATGCCCTCGCGGCGGCGAGCGCCAAGGGATGGCGGACAAAAGTGCCGGCGAAGTACGTCACGCCCGCGGTCGGTTTGGAGTCGTCGCCGAACCGCCACGCCCCCCCGTCCAGCGCGTCCATGAACCGGCGCAGGCCGGCGATCACGCCAATCGGCATGCCGCCGCCAATGACCTTGCCGTACGTAGCGAGATCCGCGCGCACGCCGAAGTGCTCCTGCGCTCCGCCCGGCGCGATCCGGAATCCGGTGACGACCTCGTCGAAGATGAGCGCGCAGCCCGATGCGGCGGTGATCCTCCGGACCTCCTGCAGAAATTCGCGAGGCTGAAACTCCGGCCGCCGGCTCTGCACCGGCTCGACCAGAACCGCTGCCAGCACGCCCGCGTTCGCGCGCAACGTCTCCAGCGTTTCAGGCGTACCGTAGTCGAGCACCATGATGTTCTCGGCGGTCGACGGCATGATTCCCGGTGCCGCGGGTATCGCGCGCCCCTTCTTCGTGCCCCGGACAATCACCTCGTCGTTGACGCCGTGGTACGAGCTATTGAACGAGGCGACCATCCGTCGGCCCGTGACGGTCCGGGCGATGCGGAGGGCCCCCATCACCGCCTCGGAACCGGTGTTGCAGAACGCCGCGCGTTCAAACCCGGTGATTTCACAGAGGAGGCGCGCCACCTCGCCCGTCAGTGGGTGCTGGGGGCCCAGTTCGATGCCGCGCTCGAGCTGCTCGCGCACCGCGTCGAGGATGAACGGCGGTGACCAGCCGAAGAAATTCGAGCCGAAGCCGCAGAGCACGTCGACGTATTCGTTCCCATCGACGTCCCATAGCCGTGACCCGAGCGAGCGTTCGACCACGATGGGGTAGACCATCTCCTTGATGTTCGGCCGAAACCCGGTGACCACACGCGGGTCGGCCATGAAGCCGCGGTTCTCTTCGGTGAAGCGCTTGGATCCCTTCGTCTTCGCGCAGTACCGCCGCACGAGCGCCTCCAGACGCGCCCGTTGATTCGGCGTGGGCTCCTGGTTGGTGGTGAGCGTGATGCGTGCGGCCGCGCCGAACGCCCTCTTCGCGTCGTAGACCTCGCGCGTGGCCCCGACGTCGTTCGCCAACGGCGTGCCGAGCAGGGTGACCGCGGGCTGGTCGGCCCGCGCGTCGGCTGGAGCGCCAATCTCCAGCTGGGAGGCGGCGATGGCCGGCGCCGCGGCGTGCGTCGCGAGCGGCGCCCCTCCGAGGAGGGCGAGCTGTTGTGAGATCAGACGAAGTTGCTGTTCGAGGAAGTACTGCACGGTTCCCGGCTCGAACGTCACCGCCGGCGCGGAGGCAGGCACGGCGGGCGCAACCGCCGACACGGGCTTGAGCACCACCGCGGGTGCGACGTCGCCTTGCCCCGGCAGGGCCGGCTGGACGGTGGCCGCGGCTCCCTCCGGTTCGCTCGGCAGGCTCGCTTCAATGTGACGCGCCAGCGCCCCCAAGGTGGGATGCTCCTCGAGCAAGTGCCACAACGTCGTCTCCACGCCGAAGCGCTTTTCAATCGTCAGCGCGATCTGCGTCAGGAACAGCGAGTCAAGACCGAGCTCGACGAAGCTCGTGTTGTCCTCTGATGCACCGACCTCGACTCCCGAGGACTCCTCGATGAGCTGCTTCACCGTGGCCGTGATTGCACCGAGACGCGCTGGACTCGGGGCGCTCGGCGGGGTTCTGGAAGCTTCGGGCGTCGGCTCTGTTGCGCGAGTCACGGCGGTGTCTCCTTCTCGGTACGATGGCGCCATCACGACCTCCGAAGCTGGTGGCGCCCCCTCGATCCAGAACCTCCGCCGCTCGAACGGATAGGTGGGCAAGGGCACGCGTCTTCCGCGCTCTTCGCCGTGGAGCTCGGACCACGCCGGAGAGATGCCCGACAGCCAGAGGTGGCCTGCGGCGTTGAGCAGCGCCGCGTATTCAGCGTCGCCCTCGGCGGTGTCGCCGAGCGACGAGACGGCGATCTGCAGGGCTCGGTCCGTGACCTGTTGCCGCGCGAGCGTCGCGAGCGTCGTGCGCGGCCCGACTTCCAGGAGGAGGCGCCCTGGCGTCTCCCAAAGGGTGCGAATGCCCTCCGCGAAATGGACGCTCTCGCGCAGATGCCGAGCCCAGTACATGGGGCTCGTGGCCTCGCCTGGCTCGATGAGACGCCCCGTCACCGCGGAGACGAACGGCGTGGTCGGCTTCGACAACGCGACCTTCGAGACGAACTCGGCGAACGGCTCGACGACGGGGTCCATCATCGGCGAATGGAACGCGTGTGAAGTCTGGAGCGCGCGGCAGACGACGCCTTCGTTCGCGAGCTCACGTTCGAGCTCCCGGAGGGGCCCGCTCGGGCCCGCCACGACGCACAGCGACGGCCCGTTCACCGATGCGATGGCCAACTCGGGGTGGCGCAAGCGCGGGCGCACCCGCTCCGCGGCGAGGCGCACGGAGAGCATGCCGCCAGGCGGAAGCGACTGCATCAGCCGTCCGCGCTCCGCGACGAGGCGAAGCGCGTCTTCGACAGACATCACCCCCGCGAGCGTCGCGCACACGAACTCGCCAACACTGTGTCCGATCATCGCCTCAGGGATGACCCCCCACATGCGCCAAAGCTGCGCGAGCGCGTATTCAATGACGAAGAGGGCGGGCTGGGTGAACTGCGTCGCGCGCAACAACTCCGCGGCCCGCGTGTCCCCGCCGCTGGCGAACATCACCTCGCGCAGGTCGCGACCGAGCAACGGCTCGAGGATGCGGGCGCACAGGTCGACCACGGCGCGAAACGAGGGCTCGCTCCGGTAGAGCCCAGAGCCCATGCCGACATACTGGGCGCCTTGACCTGGGAACATGAATGCGAGGCGCGCGGGCAGGCTCGGCACCGAGCGAGTCGCGACGCCCGGTGAGCTCAGCTTCGAGATGGCCTCCTCGCGGTCCTTCGCAACGACAATCGACCGTTCACGGAAGCCGCGGCGGCCAACCTGGAGCGTGTACGCGACGTCGGCGACATCCAGCTCGAGGTTGTCCCGCAGATGACGCGAAAGCTCGCGCTTCGCCACGTCCAGCGCCGATGTGCTCCGCGCAGAGACAAGCAGGAGGTGCGCAGGTCGCGACGACGCCCGGTCCGGCCGCTCCGGAGGCTCCTCGACGATGACGTGCGCGTTCGTGCCGCCGACGCCGAACGAGCTGACGCCCGCCCGGAGCGGCCGTTCACCGGTCCAACCAGCGAGCTCTGTCTGGACGAAGAATGGGCTGTTCGCGAAGTCGATGTTGGGGTTCGGCCGCGTGAAGTGAAGGCTTGGGGCGAGCTTTCGATGGAAGAGCGAGAACGCCGCCTTGATCAGCCCGGCGGTCCCCGCCGCCGTGACGAGGTGCCCGACGTTGCTCTTGATCGAGCCAAGCGCACAGAATCCCCGGTCGTTCGTCGTCGCTCGAAACGCCTTCGTCAGGGCCTCGACCTCGATGGGGTCCCCAAGCGGCGTCGCCGTTCCGTGGGCCTCTACGTAGGAGATTGAACGGGCAGCGACGCCGCCGTCCTCGAGTGCGCTCGTGATCGCCGCCGCCTGACCGTCGGCGCTCGGCGCCGTGAAGCTCGCCTTGCGGCCGCCGTCGTTGTTGATGCCCACCCCCCGAACGACGGCGTAGATCGTGTCACCGTCGGCCAACGCATCGTCGAGCCGCTTGAGAACGACCAGCGCCGCGCCGTCGCTGAACAGGGTGCCGGTCGCGGACGCGTCGAACGGCTGGCAGCGCCCGTCTCTCGAGAGCATCGCGCCCTCTTGGTAGACATGCCCGCTCCTCACCGGAACGGTGATTGAAACGCCGCCCGCGATCGCCATGTCGCAGTCTCCGGCGCGGAGGCTGCGCACGGCTTCACAGACGGCGACGAGCGACGTGGAGCACGCGGTGTGGACGCCAATCGCGGGGCCCGTGAGGTCGAGCTTGTACGCGGTCCGGGTCGCGACGTAGTCCTTGTCATTGAGGAACATGACCTGGAATGCGCCGAGTTGCTCGACGAGGTCGGGCCTCGCGAGGACCTTGGTGGCGTAGTACGAATTCTGGTAGACGCCGCCGAAGACCCCGATTCTTCCGTCGTAGCCCTCGGGGGTGTACCCGGCATGTTCCAGGGCGGACCACGACGCCTCGAGGAAGACGCGCTGCTGCGGGTCCATGAGCGTCGCTTCGGCCGGCGTGATGCCGAAGAACGCGGCGTCGAACGTGTCGGCGCCCTCGATGATGCCACGCGCCTTGACGTAGCGTGGATCGCGTCGCGCGGCGGCGGCCACCTCGGGGTCGAGCTCCGCGTCCGAGAACCGTGAGACCGAGTCTTTACCGGCCGAGACGTTGCGCCAGAGCTCCTCCACGTCGCGGGCCCCCGGAAAACGGCCGGACATGCCGACGATCGCGACTGGCGCGCGTGGCTCCGATGTCGCATGCCGGCGCCCGCGCCGCCGCGACGCGCCGCCCGATGCCGTGCCGCGCTGCTCGTCGAGCCACCGCGCCAGGTCACCGAGCCTCGGGTGCTGAAAGAGCTTGAGCACGGGCACATTCAGCCCGTGCTCCTTCTCCAGCAGTGAAACGGCACGCATCGCGAGCAGCGAGGAGCCTCCGAGGTCGAAGAAGCCGTCCCTGGCACCGACCTGGTCGATGCCGAGCACGAAGGCGAAGACCCCCGCGAGCGTCCGTTCGGTCTGCGTCGAGGGCTCGACGAAGTCCGTTCCCATGTCGGGCCGCCTCCCGAGCGGCCTTGGCAGGGCCTTCCGGTCAATCTTCCCGTTCGGCGTGAGCGGCATCTCCTCGAGCCGGACGAAGCGCTGCGGAACCATGTATTCGGGGAGCGTCCGCTTCAGGTGGGCCCGGATGTCCGCCTCCGACACCGAGCCGCCGCGTTCGTCGACGTAATAGCCCACGAGGCGACGATCCCCGGGGTGGTCCTCTCTGACAATCACCGCCGCCTGGCGGAGGCGGGGATGGTTCGTCAACGTGTCTTCGATCTCCCCGAGCTCGATCCGATATCCGCGGAGCTTTACCTGGTTGTCATTCCGGCCCAGACACTCGAGCCGTCCGTCGGGCAAGTACCGGCCGAGGTCCCCGGTTCGATACAGCTTCGCGTCCCTGCCCTCGCGGAACGGGTCGGGCACGAAGCGCCGCTCGGTAAGCTCGGGGCGATTCAGGTAGCCATTGGTGACGCCCTCTCCTCCAATGTAAATCTCGCCAACCACGCCGACGGGCACGAGGTTCATCCTCGGGTCGAGGATGTGAATCTGCGTATTGGCGATCGGACGGCCGATGAGCATCCGGCCGAGTTCGACGCGCCAGAACGTGGACCACACGGTCGTCTCGGTGGGCCCGTACGCATTCCAGACGCTTCCCGCGCGGGGCAGGAGTGCCTCGGCGAGATCCGGGGGCATCGCCTCACCACCGCATACCGCGGTGACACCGCCGCCCCCTTCCCAGCCGGCCCCGAGGAGGAGGCGCCAGGTCGACGGCGTCGCAACCACGAACGAGACCTCGCGCTCGCGTACGATCTGGAGAAGGCGAGCGCCGTCCGTCACCGCATGACGCTTTACCAGGACGATCTTCGCGCCGACCGTGAGCGGAAGGATCACCTCCGTGACGGCGAGGTCGAACGTCAACGTCGCGACCGCAAGCGCGACGTCGCGAGCCGTCATGCCGGGGCACTCGCGCATGCTCAAGACCAGGTTGACGACCGAGCGGTGCGGGACCACCACTCCCTTCGGCTTGCCTGTGGAGCCCGACGTGAAGATGACGTACGCCGTGTCAGCGGGTGTCGCGGACCGCTCGTCACGTGGACGCGACGTCGCCTCCGCGGCGCCCTGCTCCGCCGCATCCTCGACGTCCACGATCCTCGGCACGCCGAGCTCGGCGGAAAACGCGAACCCCCGGGACGAGAGCAGCACCGGGATGTTCGTGTCCGCGGCGACGAAGCGGAGCCGTTCCACGGGATGCGCCGGATCCAACGGGACGTAGCCGGCGCCTGCTTTCAACACACCGAGAAGACCCGCGATCAAATCGACCGACCGGTCGATGAGCAACCCGACCAAGGTCCCCCGCCCGACGCCCGCTTCCCGCAACGATTGGGCGATCGCTTCGGCCCGCCGGTCGAGAGCTCCGTACGTGATCGTCTCGCCAGCGGCGTCGTCGCCGTCGACCACGACCGCGACCGCGCCCGGGTCCCGAACAACCTGTGCCTCGAAGAGCTCGTGGACGCACCGCTCGACGTCCAGCTCAACGCTGGTTTGATTCCACGACGACAGCAGCCGTCGCTCTCCTTCCGTCAACACCGCCAGCGCGCCTACCTTTGAAGAAGGATGCGTCGCCGCACCGTCGAGCAGGAGCTCGAACACGCCCATCCAGCGGTGCATCGTTTCGTCATCGAACAGCGTCGCGTCGTAGCGAAACTCGCATCGCAGCGCCGGGCCTTCTCGCGTCACGCGCAACAAGAGTTCAAGCCAGTTCTGCACTTCGGCCGGCGGCTCGCCCGAGGTCGGCTCGCCGAAGCTGAATCCGACGGACGTGAAGGGCGCACGGCTCACGTCGGCGGCGGCGTTCATGCGCTGGGCGAGCGCCGCGAGGGAGACTCGACGATGCTGAATGGCTTCCGCGACGTCGCGGCTCACCGCCGTCGTGAGGTCCTCGAGCGCCGCCTCCCCGGGCACGGCCGTTCGCAGCGGCAACGGTTCGGTCTCACCGTCGCCTGCGAGCAAGAGGGTGACGAGCTCCTCATGCCCGGACATCCGGGAAAGGAAGACGAGAAACGTGGACAGGACCACCGAACGGAGTTCGGTGCCGGTGCGCGTGGCGAGCGCATCGAGCGCGGCCACAACCGACGGCGAGACGAGCAGCTCCGCTCGCCCCTCCGTCGCTCCTTTCACCGGTGGGCGCGTTCGATCTGTCGGCAGCTCGAGGACCGGAAGCTCACCCGCCAGGCGGGTCGCCCAGTACCGCTCATCGTCATTGCAGCCTTCACAGGTCGACATCTGGGAGAGCGAGGTCCGAGTCATGTTAGAACGCTGCCGGTCAACGCGACCGGCATCTGCTTGATGCGGTTGATGAAGTTCGAACGCGCATGAAGGACGTCGCCGCGCACATGGACGATGACCCTTCGACGGATCATCTCCTCGAGCAGGATTCCGATCTCCACGCGGGCGAGGCGCGCCCCGAGACAAAAATGGGGGCCATATCCGAACGATAGATGCCGGTTTGGAGTCCGCGTGATGTCGAAGACGTCGGGCTCCGGAAACTCTTCTTCATCCCGATTGGCCGCCGCGTAGCACATGACGACACGCTGGCCCTCCTTGATTGAGTGCCCATCGAGCACGGTGTCCTTGGACACGGTCCTCCGGAAGTAGACGACCGGAGTCACCCACCGGAGCATCTCCTCGACCGCGGCCGGGACGAGGGTCGGATCGGCGAAGAGCTTCTCGCGCTCCTGGGGGAACTCGGAGAGCGCGAGCAGGCCACCAGCAATCGTGCTCGCCGTCGTATCGTACGCGCCTGTGACCAGCGACCAGAAGTAGCTCAGGAACATGTCATCGGGAACTGGCTCGCCCTCAGGCCCCGTCGCGTTCGCGAGCGCACTGAGCACGTCGGGCCGAGGGCTGCGGCGGCGCGAATGCATCGCTTCGAGCCCATAATCGTAGACCTCGTAGAGGGCCCTCATCGCCTGGCTGCCGACCGACTCGTATTCCTTGTCTGTCGGAGGCAGGCCCGCGGCACGGATGAGCACGTCACCCCAGACGCGTGCCCGGTCGAGATCATCAGCCGGAAACCCCAGCACGTCACCGTAGACGACGCGAATCGGGAATGCTTCCGCGACCTCACGCACGAAGTCGAGGTCACGCATCGCCATCGCGCGGTCAAGGGTGGCAGCGGCGTGAGCCCGGATGCGCTGCTCGCGTTCGGCGACGGCTGCGGGCGTGAACAGCGGAGCGATGATCTTGCGGTAGATCGGGTGTTTTGGCGGATCGAGGTGAGCGAAGCCGTCCCGGCTCATCATGAACTGTGGCGGCAACGGCGGCTCTGGAGCATCCGCGAGCACAATCCCCTTGTTCGAGACATAGGTCGTCGTGTCCTTCGAGACCTCGACGATGTCGCGATAGGTGGTGACGAGCCAGAAGCCATCCGGACGCGCCCCTGCAACGCGCGCCGCGGAGGGAAGCTCGTGCCAGGAGACCGGCGACTGTCGGCGTAGCCGGGCCAGCGCCCCGAACGGGGTACCGCGCGAGAAGGTGTCGACGTCCAAAAGGTCGAATGGCTGCACGAGGATCTCGCTCTCAGGTCAGACCTTCTCGGCGATCACCGCGAACCCCAGGCCGCCCGCATGGTTCACGTCAATTTCAATCACCTTGAAGCCGCAACGCTCCAGCATGAACTGGAGCTCGGAATGGAACAGGAATCGGAAGCTGACCGTGACGGCGATGCGCTCCGGCGCGCCTTTCCTGGCGAACACCGCATCCCACTCCTCGACCTGCGAGTGTCGGTCATTCCGAAACGTCACCGACAGCAGGTATTCGTCACCATCGCGCGTCCGGAAGCGCGTGTGCTCCTGGAGCTTCTGTTCGTAGACCACCTTGTACCGTGGCTGGACGAAATCGGCATAGATGCGCCCGCCCTTGCGCAGGTTCCTGTGGCAGCTCTCAAACAATGCAATCTGTAGCGCGCGGTCGGGGAGCGCGATCACGAGCCCCTCGGGCATGACAATCGAGTCGTACGGCTCCTCGCCGAGGTACGACAGTGCGTCCGCGGTGAACTGCCGCACCCGCTTCGCGACCGAGGAATCCTCCGCGCGGAGCTTTCCTGCCAGGACCTCCTGCATGGACGACGAGATGTCGACGCTGTCCACCAGGAACCCAGCGCGTGCCAGTGGCACGGTGAGCATGCCGGTCCCAGAGCCGAACTCGAGGACTCGGCGGGTCTTGTCGCGCAGGTGCTTGAAGTAGAACCCGTTGAACAGCTCGGGCTCACGCGATCTCGCCTGGCCGAAGTACGGTGCGTCGTCGTAGATGCGGGATAGGAACTGGTCGTACTGGACGTCGCTCATCGGTCGATGCTCCCATTCGTGCACGTCTGCGACATCCGCCTGCTGACTTCGGCGCTCAGGTTCCCGAAGCTCTGGGCCTCGAAGATAGACATGAGGGGCATCTCGATTGAGAACTCCTTACGAATCTCCATCGCGAGCGCGACGAGCTTCGCGGAGTCCCCACCTTCAATGAAGAAGTTGCTTGAACTCGAGACCGAGTCGACTCCGAGCAGCTTGCACCAGATTTCTCTCAAGGCCGCTTCCATTTTCGTCTCCTGCTTCCGTGTCCTGTCCTGACTTGCTGCCAGCCAACCGGCACGCCGCCCACGGGTCGCGATGAGCCCTCCGCCAGTCGAGCCGGCCGCGAATCCCCGTTGATGGCGAGCGAGCACTGGCGTCGGGCAATGAGCGACAACCGTCGGTCCGACACCAGCGAGAGCTCCGTGAACTGCCTCCTGTCCAGCTCGTCACCCCGCGCCTCCGGACGTCGCTCCGGCGTGCAAGAGGTGCTGCTCGCCCTGATAGCCAACGGCATCGGGGACGAGGCGCGCGCGGGTGAATCAATGGCAAGCACGATATCCCCCGACGACGAACGACCTCAGGGGCTCACACCCGCCGGTCGCCGAGCAGCGCGCAGAGCTTCGCGATTGTGTCGTTCGCGAACAGCTCGCGAAGCTTGACCGGATAGCCCCACTCTCTCACTGCCTTCGCGACGACCGTCACGGCAAGAGAGTCGCCACCGAGCATGAAGAAGCTGTCGTTCCTGCCAATCCCATCAGGCGAGATCTTCAGGACGTTCGCCCAGGTGCGGACCAGCTCGTTCGCGAGCGCGCCGTCCTCCAGTACGGCGCGCGTGTCGTCCTCGCTGACAGTGGGCGGGCTGGCGTCAATGCGCCAGGGCTCGCCGTCGTCGAGCACGCCGAGGCCAGCGAGGGCCACGTCAGGCGCGGCGACAATCCGCTGCAGCAGCGCCACGAACCCGCGGCCGAGCGCCTCGACCGTGGACGCGTGAAGGCGTTCGCGCGCGTACTCGAACACCAGGCGGAGGTCGCCATCCGTCGCGCGAACCTCCAGCAGCAGATCGAACTTCGCGGTCCCGTTGTGGACGTCAATCGCTCTGGCCTTCGTATCTCCGAGCCGCAGCGTTTCGGCCCCATCCTCAATCATCGCGACCATCACGTTGAAGACAGAGCGGTTGTCGACCGTACGCGCCACCGCGAGGCTCCGCAAGATGTCCTCGAGTTGCGCGTCCGCGTTCGCCATGTCGCGCAGCAACTCCTTCTTGACGGTCTGCAAGAACTGACCGACCGCGGCGCGCTCATCGAACCGGTAGAGCAGCGGCAGCGTGTTCAGGAACAGCCCTATCACGCCGTGCGTCTCGGGCCGCGACCGCTCGGAGATCGGGCTGCCGATGACGATTTCGTCCTGTCTGGTCAGCCGGTGGAGATGGAGGGCGAACGAGCCCGCGAACAACATGAACAGCGTCAACTCCTCGCGCCGGCACAGCTCCCGAATCGAATTCGCCAGTTGCTCGTCGACGCAGACGACATGCTGGTCGCCACGGCCGGTCTCGCATCCGTCAGAGCCCTCCGTGAAGGGCAGCGCGACTGGCCCGAGCCGCGCCCTGGCCAGCTTGTCCTTCCAGTAGGCGAGCTGCGCCATGTACGGCGAGGCCCGCTGTTGGTCTCGCTGCCACGTGGCGTAGTCGACGTAGCGCAGCGACGGCACCGGCCCGAGCTCGCCTCTGTTGTAGGCCGACTGCAGCTCTCGGAAGAAGATGCCCAGCGACGTCTCATCGACGATGACGTGATGGAATTCGAAGAACAAGTACCGGCCGCGGTCCGCCGCATCCACGAGCGTCACCGCCAACAACGGAGCTCGTGACAGGTCGAAGCGAGTCCTCAGCGCACGTAGCGCGTCGGAAAGGTCGTCGGTCGCCGCGACCGTCTGCCGGCGAATGGAGAGCGTGCACTCGCGCTCGATCGCCTGCGACACACCGCTCTCCTCCCAGACGAAGTACGTCCGGAGGCCGTCATGCCGCTTCACCACCGCGTTGAGCGACGCCTCCAGCCAGGCGACGTCGAGCTCGCCCGCGAGCTCGAACACGACGGGCACGCTGTAGCTCATCTGCAACGCATCATCGGCCGCGAGCACCAGCATGCGCTGCTGCGCCGGCGACAGCGGATACCCTGCCCTGTCGCCAACCGTCTGGATCGCCGTATTCAGGGGCTCACGTTCGCGCTCGATGACCGCCGCCAGCTTCCGGACCGTGTTCGAGCGGAACACCTCATCCAGAGACAACGTGACCCCGAACTCGGCGTGGATGCGGGCCAATAGCCGGGTGGCCTTCAGGGAGTGGCCCCCCAGCGCGAAGAAGCTCTTGTTCACGGCGATGTTGTCGAGCTCGAGAAGCTTCGACCACATCACCGCGAGGCGTCGCTCAACGTCGGTGGACGGCTGCTCGTCATTCGAGCGTGCTCGTTGACTCCTTGCGCGCGCCCTGACCTCGACGAGGTCGTACTTCCCGGCCTGCGTCAGCGGTATCTCGTCGAGCCGCACCACCTCGGCGGGCACCATGTACTCCGGCAGACGCGCCCGCAGGTGCTCACGCAGCGCGTCCACGTTGACGGCATCGGACGCGGTGAAGCACGCGACCAGGGCCGCGTCGGGGACAGCCTCGTCGACAAAGACGACCGCCTCCTTCACGCCGTCGTGCAGCAGGAGCTGACGCCGGATGTCCTCGAGCTCGATGCGATACCCGCGCAGCTTGACCTGATCGTCCGAGCGACCACGGAACTCGACCGTGCCATCTGGACGCCACCGGCCAACGTCGCCGGACAGATAGATCCGCTGACCTCGCCACGTCACGAAGCGCTCGGCGGTCCGCTCCGGGTCGTTCAGGTATCCTCGCGCCAGCCCCGGCCCGCTCAACGCGATCTGCCCGAAGACCCCCGGCGGAACTGGCCGAAGCGCGGCGTCGAGGATGTAGAGCCCGACGTTGCCGACCGGCTTCCCAATCACCTGCACCGACTCGACCTCCATGTTCGGATGGAAGGTCGAGACCACCGAGTTCTCCGTCGGGCCGTAGCCGTTGGACAGAGCCACCCGAGGGTTCAACGAGCGGCACAGCGCAACCGTTGCCCGCCGCGTGACATCTCCCGCCAGCGCCACGCCCACGAGTGAGGACAGATCCGCCTCCGAGGCCTCTTCCAGGATTCCGTGAAACAGGGCCGGAGTGAGGCAGCTATGCGTGATTGCATGCTGGCGGATGTGCCGCACGAGCGCAGAGGGCGTGCGGGCCTCGTTGTCCTTCACCAGCACCGTCGTGGCCCCCCCGGCGAGCGACGAGAAGAAGGTCAGGACAAACCCGTCGAAGGCGGACGAGAACACCTGCAACATGCGGTGCCCCGGCGAGACCCCATGCGCCGCGGTCCAGCAGGTGACGGCGTTGACGATGCCCCGATGCTCAATCAAGACGCCTTTGGGCGTTCCGGTCGACCCCGAGGTGAAGATGGCATACGCGATGCCGTCGCGGGCGAACTCGCGCGACGGAGGGAGCGCGATGGCATCGTCACCCGAGGCACTTGCCTCATCCACCGTCAGCACCAAGGCCCCGCCCGGCACCTTGCTTCGCTCCAGGTTGGTCAGCACGCAGCGTGGCGATGCCTGGTCGAGGATCGCGGCGACGCGGGCGGCCGGCAGGTCGGAGCCGACCGGCACGAAGGCGGCACCTGCCTTTCCGACCGCCAGGATCGCCGCGACCATCTCCACGCTTCGGCTGTACAGCAGCACGACGAAGTCGCCCGGCTTGACGCCACGGGCGACAAGCCCCCGCGCGGCGCGCTCGCTCATGGCGTTGAGCTCGGCATAGGTGACGCGCTGGTCGCCGCAGCTCAGCGCGGTCGCCAAAGGGGTCTTCCCCGCCTGCCACTCGAACAGCTCGTGAAGCGCGCAGTCCTCGATGGGACGCACGGTGCCCTGCGAAAACGCGGCCAGCCGCGCCGCGTCCGCATCCGCGAGCCACTCGATGTCGTTGAACGCCCTGGACGTCTCGCGACTGCTCCGGTCGACCAGGAGCGAAAGGTAGCGCGCGAACGACTCGGCCAGCCGCTGCTCGACCACATCCGGATCGAGCACCAGCTCCGCCTCCAGCCTCGTCCCTCGCCGTGAAACGTGGGCGACAAGGGGCGACCGGTCGGACAGGTCCGTGCGGTCATGGAGTGCCTGGGACGAAATCAAGACATGAGCATCGACGAGGTCACGGGAGGCACCGGTGAGCTCGGCCGCGAAGTAATCCTGATTCGAGTAGGCGCCAATCACGGTGCGCTGCGTGATGGCGCCGTTCTCCCTCAGCCCTCCTCCCAGGTCGACCTGATCCTGGAGGAGGACGTAGTCGGCGCCCCCCCGTGATGACGCCAGCGCGCGCGTGGCGGGTTCGCGGTAGGTTGGCGACAGCAACGACACCCGCGGCTCACCGGTAAACCGCGCCACGGCGGCCTTGAACACGGTGACGAACAGGATGTAGACGGCCATGTCCGAGCCGCCCGCGATCCGGAGCAGGTTCCCGGATGCCTCGTCACTGATCTCCAGTCCGACACGGGCTCGGCGTCGCCCAGGAGAGGGGCGATCGACGGACAGATACTGGATCAACGACGCGCACGTGAGCGCGTCCACGCTCCGGTTGCGCCAGTATGTCGTCTGTTTGTTCTTGATCGCTTCTGCCGACAACATCTCGTTCATGCGTACGGACCTGGGGCTCGGGGTTGGCGATGTCGATTCCCTTCAGAACTTCAGCTCCGCGCGCGCGAGGAGTTCCGAGTTCATGCTCGCGGCACCAGCCGGCGGCGCGGGTGACAACAGCCCTGCCCGGACCTTGGCGTTGAACGCTCGCAGCATCCCCTTGATGCGCTCGACGCTCCAGCCTCGACTGAGCAGGTTGAACAGGCTCGGATAGTCGAAGTCATTCTGTGGCAACCACACCGAGTTCTCGATGTGACGATGAAGGTAGTCGACCCACCACTGGGCCTCTCGCGACGTCATCGTGCTGTGCGACCACTCGAACTGAGAGTTCGTCAGATTGTAGTTCGCCGCCTGCTTGTGGATGGGCGTCGACGTGTCGTAGTACCAGAGCTGCGCTCGAAAGAAGTCCGGCTGCGCCGTTTCAATGAGGTCGATCGTCTCGCGGATCGTGCTCTCCGTCTCTCCGGGGAAGCCGACGATGAAAGAGGCGTAGCTCATGATTCCGTGCTGGCGCAGCACCTTGATGCCGCGCCGGTATGCCTCGACACGGGACTTCTTGTTCATGTTCCCGAGGATCGTGGCGCTGCCGGACTCGATGCCGAGAAACACCCCATGGCACCCGGCCTCGCGCATGAGGCCGATGGTCTCCTCGTCGATCTGCTGGAGCCTGAGGTTGCAGTCCCACTTGAACCGGTATCGTCGCTCCTTGAGAAGTCGCAGCAACTCACGGTACCTCCCCAGCGGGACATTGAAGGTGTCGTCGACGAACGTCACACTCCTGACCTCAAGTCGCTCGAGCTCGTCGAGCTCGCGCGCGACCAGGGTCGGCTCGAGGTACTTGTACGACCCTGCGTGGATCGGAAAGCTGCAGAAGGTGCAGGCGTACGGGCAGGAGACCGCGGTCCGGACATTGACCATCTTCCGTCCCCGGTGGCCCACGTCGTTCTCGAACAGGGACCAATCGACGACGTTGTGGCCGAGTTCGCTGGACTCGGTCTCAAGGGCGTTGGCGACGAACTTGCCACCATCTCGATAGATGCAGTTCGCGATGCCGGCAGCAGATGCCCCGTCGATGACCGATTTGATGATATTGACGAGCGCCTGCTCTCCCTGCGAGCTCACGACGTAATAGTCGGCTCCGAGCTGCTCCAGGGTGAACAGGAAGGACTCATGATCGTGAATCTTGTTCTGGGTCGTGATGAACGGACCGCCCAGGATGATCTTCGTGTCCGGCGAGTAGCGCCTGATCGTCTCGATGATGTCGGAGATCGGGAGGGCGACGACATAGTAGGTGGTCGTCACCGCCACGGTACGGACGTGATGGCTCTGGAGCTTCTCGATCAGGTCGGCGCGGCCCTCGCGGTACGAATTGAGGTAGGCGCAGGTCAGGCCGCGCCGACGCAAGAACGTGCACAGATAGGCGATCGTCGCGCTGAAGATGTTGTCGTAATTGAACTCCGACTCGTCCGGCGACCGGTGATACCGGTTGAAGTAGTCCGTGCACGAGACGACCTCACCATCTTCCTCGTAGAAGCTGGTGCAGATGTCCCTGAACGCGCCCGAGTCCTCACCGAGCTGTCGGATGCTCTCGACGAAAGTCGGGAAGTGCATCTGATGATGGCCGATGACCAAACAATCAACCGTTTCCTTCATCGCGAGACCTTCCTTGTCTGGAGGTGGCGTTCCGTGGCCAGCCGCCTCTCCCGCAGGGTCTTGTCAATGGTGCTCGGACGGAATCGAGGCAATCTCCCTCGTGATGTACTTCTCAATGGAGCCGAGCTGCAGGATGCCGTCCGGCGTGAGGTTGATTTGCCGTTCGTCAAACGTGATGAGGCCCAGCTCGGATAGGTACCGGAGTTCCTGCCCATAGACCTCTTGGACGTCGCAACCGAACGCGTCCCTGAACTGCGCTGTCGGGTAGTCGCGAAGCCGCAAGCCATACTGCAGCGCGAAGCGCATCTCCTCGTCGGACGAGAACCGCTGCCCCGAGCCGGTATCGACGAGGCCGCCGCGGACCTTCTCGATGTAGCGCCTGAGAACCTTTTCGTTCAGCACGATCTCGCCATTCATGTAGCTCATCGCGGCCATGCCGAAGCCAATCCACTCACGCGCACGCATCTGCCACAGGCCGTACTGATGCTGGTGGGCGTCCGAGGTCGTGTAGTGAAACGCCGTGTAGCGCTCGTAGCCGTTCGCGACGAGCAACGCCTGCCCCGCGGCCATCTGCTGCTGAAGCCCATCGAAGCGCGTGCGCACCAAGGCTCCTCGCTGGATCTTGCGATCGACCGGCGTGCTCTCGTAGACCCACAGCGGGTAGAGGGCGAGATGGTCCACGCCCAGCATCGAGATCGTCTTCACGTCATTGATGACGTCGTCGGTAGTGCTGCCGGGCAACCCGAAGATGATGTCGACCCCCACCGACTTGATGTTCGCGTCCTTCGCGAGCCTCACCGTCGAGACCGCGTCGGTGAGCGAGTGCCGCCGGCCCACGTCGGCGAGGTTGTTCTCGTTGAAGGTCTGGATGCCAATGTTGAGCTTGAGTCGATCGATACGCGACAGCACTTCGACCTTGTCCTTCGTGATGGTGGTCGGAAAGCCCTCCACGATGATCTCGTGGAGCTCCGAGCAATCGAACGTCTCGAGCACGAAGTCGAACAGGTGCTGTAGCTGACCGGTTCCAAGGATCGTGGGCGTGCCGCCGCCAATCTGGATCGTCTCGATCCGAACACGCTGCTCCTTGAGGATCGCGGCGTAGTGCGCCATCTCCTTCTTGAGGGCTTCGAGGTAGTCCTCCATGATGTCGTGGGTGACGCTCTTGCCCGTGACAATCGCAAACGTGCAGAAGTGGCACCGCGTCGCGCAGAACGGGATGTGAATGTAGATCGCGATGCGACTGTCGCGTCTGCACGTCCGGACGCCAGACGTCTTCCCCACCTCCACGGATGGGTGGTATCGAACAGACAGCTTCTTGAGATCGCTGGTATCCATCGTCCCTCCTTTGAAAAGGTCTCGTGACGCCCCACCACCGCGCGTGGGGCGCGAAGTCCCTATTCCGCGCCGGCGCCCCGGAGCCGCTGCTCGAGCGCATCGACCAGTCGCCGCACGAGCGGCGCTGTCAAAATCGAGAAGTGGTCGCCCGGGATCGTGACCACCTCGAGCTCACGCGAGAAGCGCTCGGTCCACCCGTAGCTGCTCGAGTTCGTCACTTGCCGCGCCGCGCTCTGGGCTCCCTTGATCAGCGTCGCGTGGACGGCGAGAGGCGTGTCCAGCTCACCCACTGGGGCGCGCATGTTCGCGTCGAACACCGCGAAGAAGCGTCGCAGCGTATCGAGGTCAACGCCGCCCCCGGCCAGTCCCGCCTCCTCAAGCCGTCGACGCACCAGCGCGAGGGCGGACTCGTCGTCCAGGCCGTCCATCTCCACAGCGGTCACGGGTGCTCCGACCCCGAGGAATTCACCGAAGGCCGTGGCGAACTCCGCCAGCAGGTCAGCACGACGGTGCTCTTCCCAGCGGCTCCGCGTGGGAGCCTGTCCGTCCACCAGGAAGAGATGCGCGACGGAGGCGCCGCTCTCTACGATGCGCCGAGCAAGCGCGTACGCCACCGTCCCGCCGAAGGAGTGGCCGGCCAGCAGGTAGGGGCCATCCGGCTGGATTGCCCGCAGGGCGTGCCAGTAGTGTTCCGCCAGCGCGTCGATGCTTGTGAGGGGTGCTCCTCCGTCCAGCCCGGGAGCCTGGAGCGCGTACAACGGACGATGCTCGGGGAAGGCCCTCGCGAGCGCGCTCAGGTAGACCACCGAGCCGAACACCCCCGGCACGAAGAACACGGGTGCCTTGTCGCCCCTGGACTTCAGCGGAATCGCACACGCGTGGGCGAGGTGCCCGTCTCCGCGACGAGCACCGGAGAGGGCGCGAGCCAGTCCGCGCGCGGTCGGATGCTCAAGCAACCATCGAACCGGCACCTCCATGGCGACGAGCTTGCGCAGGCGTGACGCGACGAGGGTCGCGAGGATGGAGGTCCCTCCCAACGCGAAGAAGTCCGCGTCGAGCGTGACCTCCGTGCCGAGCACGTCGCTGAACACCGAGACTGTGAGCTCCTCGAGGTCATTGCCAACCCGTGAGGAGACCGCGGCTCCAGGCCTGGCGGCAGGCATGGCAAGGGAGTGCTTGTCGACCTTGCCGCTCGACGTCATTGGCAGGTGCGCCAACGAGACGATCTCGCTGGTACACATGTACTCCGGGAGGTGCTCGCGCAGATAGGCACGGTACTCCGCGGGTTCCAGTCTGCGATGCTCGGCCACATAGCCGACGAGGCTCACTGCGGTGCCGCGCCGGAATGCCTTGACGGCGGCGGCCTTCACGTTCGGGTGGCGCGCGAGCAGGGCCTCCACTTCCCTCACCTCGACGCGGAAGCCGTTGACCTTCACCTGGTCATCGAACCGCCCCAGGAACTCCAGGACGCCATCCCTCGTCCACCGGGCGCGGTCCCCCGTGCGATAGGCACGCCCCTTGAAGGGAGCACCGGGCTCGGACGCGATGAACTTCGCCTGCGTCTGTTGTGGATCGCCCAGGTAGCCAATGGCCACGCCAGCGCCAGCGATGATGAGTTCACCGGGGACTCCCGGTGGTTGCGGTCCCCCCCACGGGTCGCATACCCATGCCTGGACGTTGGCCACCGGGGTTCCGATTGGAATCGAGGGGCCGTGGAAACCCGTGGCGTCCCACGCCCCCACGTCGAGCGCCGTCGCCACGATGGTGCCCTCCGTGGGCCCATAGGTGTTGAGGAGCCGAACCTGCGGCGAGGCGACCTTGCGCCAACGCGACACCGACGCCATCGCGGCGGCGTCACCGCCGATCACGACCAGGCGGACGCACTCCGGCAGCGAGTCGATCTCGTTGATCCACCCCTCCCAGAACACGGTCGGCAGATTGACGACGGAGATCTCATTCGAGACGCAGAGCTCGGAGAAGCGGTGGAAGTCGGCGGCCGACACGTCGTCTCGTAGGACCAGCGTGGCGCCGGCGAGCAGGGTCGGAAAGACCTCCTCGAGGAATGCGTCGAACGTGACAGAGGCGAACTGGAGCGCGCGATCGCCTGGCGTGAGCGCGAAGTTGTCCGCCGCGGCGACGGAGTAGTTCGTCAGCGCACCACGAGAGACGACGACGCCCTTGGGAGCCCCTGTCGATCCCGACGTGTAGATCACGTACGCGGGCGCGTCCGCCCCCACCGGAGCGCGTTCGGCGACCAGCACGGTGTCAACTGCGGGGGCGGCCACGTCGACGCAGAGGCACTCCACGCCTTCAAGTCGCCCATGCAGCGCCTGGGACGTGAGGACGAGCGCCGGTGCAGCGTCGGCGATCTTCAGGTCGACGCGCTTCATCGGCTCAGTGGTGCTCAGCGGCACGAAGCACGCGCGCGCACGAAGGACCGCCAACATCGCCGTCACCAGTTCGGGCGAGCGTTCGAAGTGCAGGCCCACCCTGTCCCCGGCCTGGACACCGGCGTGGCGGAGCCGCCGCGCCAGTGCCTCGGCATCACGATGCAGTTCGGCATACGTGACGCGACGTGAGCCCGCCTGGATCGCGACCGCCTCCGGCTGCGCACCAGCCCGCCGAGCGACCAGGTCAAAGACATCATCCCCGGGGCCCGCCGTCGCGGTGTCGTTCCACCGGGTCAGCAGCGCGGTCTCCGCGACCGTCGGGAACCGCAGGTCTCGCAGCCGCCCCTGACTCCCGCACCGCACGAACTCGGAGACGACGTGCCGGAGGGCCTGAAGGAGTTGCTGCGCCAACGCCTCGTCGAACAGCCGCCCGTCATAGCTGCACTGCAGCCGGATCGTGCCCCCTGTTGGGATCACCGCGATGACGACCGGGAGATGCAGCGGGACCGAGAAGCGCATCTCGCCGAACTCGAAGCGCGAGCCGCTGCTGGTCACAGGCGCGGGAAAGTTCTCGAAGACGAGCACGCAGTCGAACAGCTTGAAGGGCCCGGCTCCGGGGAGCAGGTCGCTGCACGCGCGAAGCTGCGCCTGGGTGACGGTGCCGTGCTCGCGCATCAATCCGAGGCGGTGCTGCTGCGCGCTCAGCCAGGCCAGCACGGAAGCCTCAGGCGACAGCTTCGTCCGGGCCGGCAGCGTATTGATCAGGAGCCCCACGCGCTCGTCTGCCTGCGGGCACGACGCGTGTCGACCCGACACGGTCACTCCAAACATGACCTCGTCGCGTCCACAGAGGCGGCTCAGCACATACGCCAGGGCGCCCTGGAACAGGGTGCTCAAGGTCAGCCCATGGCGGGTCGCAAACAGTGAGAGGGGCCTCACCTCGGAGCTGTCCAGCCGCGCGTGACACTCTTGATGGTCGAAGGCCGCGCCGGGCTCCGGTGTCCGGGCCACGGAGTCGAACGTCGTGGCCTCCTCGAAGCCAGCCAGTTCGGCGCGCCAGAACGCCTCCAGGGCGTCGGTGGCACGTTCGGCGCACCACTTCGCGTAGGACTGGATGCTTGGGGGTGGCTCGGCCAGACGGGGCTCCTGGCGACCGAGCAAGCGCGCATGGTACAGGTCGTCCAGGTCCTTGAGGAGGATCGACAGGCTCCAGCCATCGAGCACGATGTGGTGATGGACGATGGCAAGCTGGTACGCGTCCTCGGCATCCTTGAACAGACGGAACCGGACCAGCGCTGGCGAGCTCAGCACGCTGCCTTGTCGCCGGTCCTGTTCGCGGAGGACCGCGAGGTGCTGGCGCCGCGCCGCAGGCTCCAGGCCGCTGAGGTCGGCGAACGAGAACGCGACCTGGACGTCATCGTGGACGCGCTGGTGGCCGATGCCCTCGTCGTCGAGCGCGAAGCTCGCGCGCAGCGCGGGATGACGTGACACCAGCGTGGCCAGGGCGTCTCGCATGAGCTCCGCGTCGACGGGCCCCGACAGCGGCACCTCGATGTGCTGGAGGTAGAGGTCCGGGGCCCCGCTCACCAGGGAGTGCACGAGCATCGCTTGCTGGGACGCCGACAGTGGCAGGCTGCGACCGTCGGCATCGGCTGCGCTGGGAGTTCGCGGCGGGAGAGCGCAGCGCACCATGCGGGGTGCACTCGCCTGCACCGTGCGCTGCCGCAGGAACACATCCGGGTCGACCTCGAAGCCCTCCTTGCGGGCGCGCATCGCCGCCTGCAAGGCCAGCAGCGAGTCGCCTCCTCGCTCCAGGAAGTCGTCGCGCGTCCCCAGGCGCTCAAGCCCGAGCAGCTCCGCCCAGATGCGACAGAGCAGCGCCTCCTCCGCTGTCGCGGGAGCCGAAAACGCCACCTGCGAGTCGTCTGGTGGAGGGAGGGCCCGTCGGTCGACCTTCTGATGCGCGTTGAGAGGCAGCACCTCCAGGAACACGTAGTTCGCCGGCACCATGTACTCGGGCACGCGCTGTTCCAGGTAGCTGCGGAGCTCGCTCGCGCCAACCGTGGCACCGCTCCTGGCGACCACGTAGGCGACGAGACGCTTGGGGTCGTCGTCTGACGACTGCCAGACGCAGACGACCGCATCGGTCACCCGTGCATGCTGGCGCAGCACCGCTTCTATCTCCGCGGGCTCGATGCGGAAGCCGCGAATCTTGACTTGCTGGTCCGCGCGGCCCAGGAAGTCGAGGTTGCCGTCCGCACGCCACCTCGCGAGGTCGCCAGTTCGATACAGCGGACCGGCGCCGAGCGACGGCGACGTGACGAAGCGCTCCGCCGTCAGCTCCGGCTGGTTCCAGTAGCCCCCCGCCACCCCTGCCCCACCGACGTACAGCTCCCCGACCACGCCACATGGGACGAGCTCCCCGCGCGCGTCCACCACGAAGGCGCTGCTATTGGCGATGGGCTTGCCGATGGGCAGCGGACGGGTGCAGGCGTGGCCGGCTGGCACCTGGAACGTCGTCGAAAACGTGGTGTTCTCGGTCGGGCCGTACCCGTTGACCAGCGTGCACCCCGGCAGCGCCGCGAGCACCTTCGACACCTGCGCCAGCGGCGCCACGTCACCGCCGGTGGCAAGGTACCTCACGTGCTTCAGGGCATCGAGCCGATGCTCGACCAGCAACTTGAACAGCCCCGTGGTCAGCCAGACGACCTCCGCACGCTCGCGCTCCAGCGCCCCGGCGAGGGCGTCGAGCGACAGCTGCCGACCCTCCAGCAGCACCATCGTCGCCCCATTGAGCAGACTTCCCCAGATTTCGAACGTCGCCGCGTCGAACGTCGTCGGGCTCAGGTGTGTGAATCGCAGGCCCCCTGCCCCCGCGAAGTAGTTGGTATTGCATACCAACCGCACCACGCCGCGCTGGCGCACGCATACGCCCTTGGGCCGCCCCGTCGAGCCCGACGTGTACATGATATACGCGAGGTCATCCGCTCCCCCGTGACGCGCCAGGTCCTCGCCCGGCAACGCGTCAATCGCCGCCCCGCGCTCACGCACGTCCACCGTTGGCCGGCCGCCCCCGTCCAGCCCCACCGCGCCATCGGTGAGAATCAGGTCGAGGTCCGTGTCGTTGATGATGAACCGCAGGCGCTCGGCGGGAGCGTGCGGGTCCAGGGGGACATAGGCCGCTCCAGCCTTGAGCACCGCCAGGGTCGACACCAGCGACGCCAGCGAGCGCTCCATCGCAATCCCGACGCGCGCCAGCCGGGTGGGGCTCGCCTCTCGCAGGTAGCGCGCCAGCTGGTTGGCCCGCCGGTTCAACTCGCCGTACGTCACCGACGGCCGCCCCTCCGCGTTCGCGCACACGACCGCAATCGCCTCCGGCCCACCCGCCACGACCGACTCGAAGACCTCCGCGATGCTCCCGCTCGGCAGTTCGGTGACGGGCCCCCGGCCCGCCTCCAGCAGCCCGCGCCGCTCGTCCTCGGAGATGAGCGGCTGCTCCCCAATCGCCCGCTCCGGCTCGGCCAGCATGGACTCCAGCAGCGCCAGGTAGTGCTTCGCCAGCCGTTCCGCCGTCCCGGCGTCGAACAGCGCCGACGCGTAGTTGACGCTCCCCTCCAGCCCCTCCCCCTCGTCACCCAACGTCAGGATGAGGTCGAACATCGCCGAGGTGTGCTCCAGCCGCAGCGGCTGCAGTTCGAGGCCCTTCACGGCCCCTACGGCCGGGAGGTTCTGGAGGGCGAACATCACCTGGAACAAAGGGTTCCTGCCCGGCTCCCGGTCGGGCTGGAGCTCACTCACAATCTCTTCCAGCGACACGTCCTGATGCTCAAGCGCGTCGAGAACGACCTCGCGGACCCTTCGCACGAGGTCCGTGAACGACTCTTCGCCGCGCACACTCACGCGGAGCGGCAGCGTGCTGACGAAGTAGCCCATCGTACCGTGGAAAACGCCGTGCTGACGATTCGCCACCGGCGAACCGATGACCATGTCTTCCTGACGTGTATAGCGATGCAGCAGGGCAACGAAGGCGGACAAGAGCGTCACGTACGACGTCACGTCACGCTCGACGTTGAACTCGGCGAGCCGCTTCTCCAGCGTCGGAGCGACCTGGAACCCCGCGAGTCCTCCTTGATGACTCCGCGCGCCGTCTCTTGCGCGGTCGGTCGGCAGGTCGATCTCCTGGGGCGCCCCCGCGAGCTTCGCCTTCCAGAACTCAAGACTCTGCCGCACCGGCAACTGCGCGCGCCAGGTGACGTAGTCCGTGTACTGAGCTCCCAGCGCCCGATGGCCTGGCTGCGCGCCGCGCGCGTGCGCCTCATAGCCTTCCATGAGTTCGGTCAGGAACAAGCTGACCGACCAGCCGTCGGAGACGATGTGATGCATGGTCGAGACGACGACCGCCTTGTCATCCGCGGTCTGGCTCACCCTGAGCCGGATGAGCGGCCCACGCACCAGGTCAAACGTGCGCGCGGCTTCCTGCTGCACGACTGCCATTGCGGCATCCCTGCGCGACGAGGCCGGCAACGCGCGCAGGTCGTCGTAGGAAAACACTCCCTGAAGAGTGTCATGGGCGATCTGGACCGGCCCGCCATCGCGCAGCTCGAACGTCGTGCGCAGGCCGTCGTGCCGCGAAATGACCTGATTCACGGCCGACGCGAACGCGCCAGCGTCGATGACTCCCGTCACCTCGACGGCGGCAATCATGTTGTAGACGCTGTTCGCGCCGTTCAGCTCGTGCAGGAACCACAGTTGCCGCTGCTGGGGCGCGAGCGGGTAGCTTCGTTCATACGCGTCCGCCCCCTCGTCAATTGAGCGCTCCCCGACCTGAATCGGGAGCAGCCCGTGCGCCGCCAGCACGGCATCCAGGTCCGCGAGCAACGCCGGCTCGGCGGCGATCCGGTGCACGTCCACCATCAGCAGCGCGGCGGAGCCGCCCCGTGCGCCGAGCTCCACCCGCATCAGGGGGGCGGTGCTCAAATCGAACGGCCGCACGAGCTCCTCCGGCTCACGCGCGGGCTGAGCCACTCCGACAGAGAACGGCACCTCCTCATGCACG
Source organism: Myxococcus sp. AM010 (assembly GCF_013372585.1). Taxonomy (NCBI): domain Bacteria; kingdom Pseudomonadati; phylum Myxococcota; class Myxococcia; order Myxococcales; family Myxococcaceae; genus Myxococcus; species Myxococcus sp. AM010. The sequence continues at coordinate 79,560 of NZ_JABXEO010000002.1, read as the reverse complement.
AGCTTGACGATCCCACCGTCCCGCTCCTCGAAAGAGGTCCGCAACACCTCGTGCCGCCGGATCAACGCACGCAGCGCCTCTTCCAGCCCGCCCACATCCAGTTCCCCGTCGATGTGGCAGGCGCGCGGCCTGTTGTAGCGAGTACCTGCGTCGAGCTCGCTCAGGACGTACGTCCGTCGCTGCCGCGGCGTCGGCGCCGCCACCGCGGCCTGCGCACTCCGTGCCCGCTTCGTCCGTCCCGCGCCGGCCGCCGCGAAGAAGTCCGCCTGCTGCCGGATGGTTGGACGCGCGAGCAGGTCTCGGAGCAGGACGTCGACACCGAGCTCCTTGCGAACGCGTGCCGCCATCAGCATCGCGTTGAGTGAATGACCGCCGAGGTCTGAGAAGTTGTCGGTGCACCCGACGCGTTCCAGGTGGAGGACCTCCCGCCAGATCGCGGCGATCGACTCCTCCAGCGCTGACTGCGGTGGGACGTACGCCGGAGCACCAGTGCGGCGCGCAGCGTCCGGTGCCGGCAGCGCCCGCCGATCCACTTTTCCGCTCGGCAGCAGCGGGAGCGAGGGAAGCGTCACGAACACGGCCGGGATCATGTAGTCCGGCAGATACTGCTCGGCCACGGCGCGCAACTCGCCCGGCGACACGTCATTCGCGGCGACACAGTATGCAACCAGCCCGCGTTGGCCGAGCGCGTCCTCACGTGCCACGACCACCACTTCTCGAACACCCGCGCGCTCCGCCAGCACCGCTTCTATCTCCGCGGGCTCGATGCGGAAGCCGCGAATCTTGACTTGCTGGTCCGCGCGGCCCAGGAAGTCGAGGTTGCCGTCCGCACGCCACCTCGCGAGGTCGCCAGTTCGATACAGCGGACCGGCGCCGAGCGACGGCGACGTGACGAAGCGCTCCGCCGTCAGCTCCGGCTGGTTCCAGTAGCCCCCCGCCACCCCTGCCCCACCGACGTACAGCTCCCCGACCACGCCACATGGGACGAGCTCCCCGCGCGCGTCCACCACGAAGGCGCTGCTATTGGCGATGGGCTTGCCGATGGGCAGCGGACGGGTGCAGGCGTGGCCGGCTGGCACCTGGAACGTCGTCGAAAACGTGGTGTTCTCGGTCGGGCCGTACCCGTTGACCAGCGTGCACCCCGGCAGCGCCGCGAGCACCTTCGACACCTGCGCCAGCGGCGCCACGTCACCGCCGGTGGCAAGGTACCTCACGTGCTTCAGGGCATCGAGCCGATGCTCGACCAGCAACTTGAACAGCCCCGTGGTCAGCCAGACGACCTCCGCACGCTCGCGCTCCAGCGCCCCGGCGAGGGCGTCGAGCGACAGCTGCCGACCCTCCAGCAGCACCATCGTCGCCCCATTGAGCAGACTTCCCCAGATTTCGAACGTCGCCGCGTCGAACGTCGTCGGGCTCAGGTGTGTGAATCGCAGGCCCCCTGCCCCCGCGAAGTAGTTGGTATTGCATACCAACCGCACCACGCCGCGCTGGCGCACGCATACGCCCTTGGGCCGCCCCGTCGAGCCCGACGTGTACATGATATACGCGAGGTCATCCGCTCCCCCGTGACGCGCCAGGTCCTCGCCCGGCAACGCGTCAATCGCCGCCCCGCGCTCACGCACGTCCACCGTTGGCCGGCCGCCCCCGTCCAGCCCCACCGCGCCATCGGTGAGAATCAGGTCGAGGTCCGTGTCGTTGATGATGAACCGCAGGCGCTCGGCGGGAGCGTGCGGGTCCAGGGGGACATAGGCCGCTCCAGCCTTGAGCACCGCCAGGGTCGACACCAGCGACGCCAGCGAGCGCTCCATCGCAATCCCGACGCGCGCCAGCCGGGTGGGGCTCGCCTCTCGCAGGTAGCGCGCCAGCTGGTTGGCCCGCCGGTTCAACTCGCCGTACGTCACCGACGGCCGCCCCTCCGCGCTCGCGCACACGACCGCAATCGCCTCCGGCCCACCCGCCACGACCGACTCGAAGACCTCCGCGATGCTCCCGCTCGGCAGTTCGGTGACGGGCCCCCGGCCCGCCTCCAGCAGCCCGCGCCGCTCGTCCTCGGAGATGAGCGGCTGCTCCCCAATCGCCCGCTCCGGCTCGGCCAGCATGGACTCCAGCAGCGCCAGGTAGTGCTTCGCCAGCCGTTCCGCCGTCCCGGCGTCGAACAGCGCCGACGCGTAGTTGACGCTCCCCTCCAGCCCCTCCCCCTCGTCACCCAACGTCAGGATGAGGTCGAACATCGCCGAGGTGTGCTCCAGCCGCAGCGGCTGCAACGCGAACGTGACCTGGAAGAGCGGATCCGTGCCGACTTCGCGCACGAGGTCTTCCAGCGCCACTGGGTGTTCGAGCGCCTCAAGCACCGTCTCGCGCACCTTCTGCACGAGCGCCGTGAAGGAGTCCTCGCCGCGCACGCCTAGCCGGAGCGGCAATGCACCGCCAGACTGGCCAGGAGCCACCGGCGAGCCGATGACCATGTCTTCCTGGTGCGTGTAGCGATACAGCAGGGCAACGAAGGCGGAGAGGAGCGTCACGTATGGCGTCGCGTCGCGCTCGACGTTGAACTCGGCGAGCTTCTTCTCAAGCGCCGGGGCGACCTGAAACCCCATCAGTCCAGCCTGGTAACTCCGCGCGCCGTCTCGTGCGCGGTCAGTCGGCATGTCAATCGCCTGGGGCGCCCCCGCGAGCCTTGACCGCCAGAACGCCAGGCTCCGCCGCACGGACGCCTCGAGCGCCGTCCCAGGGAGCACGGCCGTAACCGGTTGCTCCACGTCCGCGACGATGCACGCCAGGACCTGCTCGAACCTGGCCAGGACGGCCTCGCCATCGTCAGCGACGGTCTGCAGGACCAGTTGATAGCCGTCGGCGACGTCGTTGATGCTCAGCGCGAAGGGGTAGTGCGTTGCCTCGCCTGCGCGGCCGTCCCGCACGCCGAGGTCCCCATGGAAGAGGCGATCCGTCCCGTCGTCCGTCGCGTGCCTGGTGTTCAGGAGCGCCGAGAACAGCGGGGCTGAGGGCGGAATGCTCGACCAGCTCTGAATCATGGGCAGCGGCACATGGTCATGCGCGGGCAGCTCCGCGAGCAGCGCGTGCATGAGAGAGAGCGCGCCCCGCACGCTTCCCTGGTCGAGGCGGACGCGGACCGGCAGCGTGCTGAGGAACATGCCGGCCGTTGCTTCCAGCCCCACGACCGGCGCCGAACGTCCGTTCAGGACGGTCCCGAACACGACGTCGTCAGTCCCGCCACGCCGGGCGAGGACGACGGCATACGCCAGGTGCATGAGCGCCGCGGGGACCACGGCGCATGCGCGGCTGGTCTCGCGGACCCGCTCGGTCAGGTCGCGTCCCAGCACGCTCCCACGGGTGGCTGGCCTCGCGCGGCGGCCGCGGATTGGGTTCGTCGACTCACGGAGCCCCTCGAGCTGTTCCCGCCAGAAAGACTCGCTCGCCTTCGGGTCACGACTCGACAGGTATGAGACGAAGTTCCGAAACGGGGCGGGCGCCGGAAGGCTCCGGCCCGCGGCCCGGGCGTGGAACTCGCTGGCGAGGTTCCTGAGCAGCACGTCGTCGTCGATGACGTGGTGAAGTACCAGCAGGAGGCTCCAGCCCCCCTGTGGGTTCGGTGCCTCCGTGGCGCGCATGAGGGGCGCCCGCTGCAGATCGAACCCGGTCGCCTGCGCCGCACCGATGGCCAGGAGTTCTTCCTCTGTCGTGACCGACTCGCGCCGATGAGTCGAGAGCGTCGCGCGGCGCCAGACGACCTGCACGGGGCGCGGGCGAATGTGCCACACGACCGATGTACGGAGGATGTCATGCCGCGCGACGAACTCGTCAAGCCCTCGCGTGAAGCGCGCCAGGTCCTGCTCCGCGTCGAAGTGAAGGACGAGGGAGGTCAGATACGGGTCGACCTCCGACGCCAGGTGCTGGAAGACGAACCCCTCCTGCAACGGAGTGAGCGGGTAGATGTCCTGAACATTGCTCGCGCCCCCGGGCACCAGCGCCACGATCTCGTCGATCGAGTCCTGCTCCAGCGCCACCAGCGTCAGCATCTCTGGGGTGATCCGCTGCGCGTCGGGTGGGATTTTGTTCGGCGGCGCCTCGTGGAGCTTCCGCAGGGGTTGCAGCCGCCGCGCCAGCTCTCCCACGTCTCCGGCCTCGAACACGTCCTTGGGGCTCACCTGCAATCCGACCGCGCGGAGCTTCTCCAGGAGGCGGATCGCGAGCAGCGAGGTGCCGCCGCGCACGAAGAAGTTGTCGTTGACGCCGACACGCTCGATTCCGAGCACCTCCGCGACCACGGCGCAGGCCTGCCGCTCAGCGGCGGTCACCGGCTCGACGAACTCGGCCGCCTCGGCGGCGCCCGCTGGTTCATCGGCGCTCACCTCATCGACGTACGCGAGGCACTCCGACCTGGTGCCCGTCCGCCCCGCGTCACGCCACCCGTTCGGCAGCGGCTTGTTCGTGGGCCAGATCGAGTATTCGGCCTCGTCGTTGACGAGGACCACATACGTCCTTGGACTGGCCGCGTTTGTCTGTGCCGTCATCGGCGCTCCATTTCGACGTCGCGCCGGGCGCGCCCGACGGGGCCGTCGTGAACGCGCGCGATCGCGGCGAGCTCCGCCAGACACTTCGCCGCCATCAGCTCGGTGATGGTGAACGTGATGCTGCGCTCCCGCGCGGCGCGAACGAGATGTATCGCTCGGAGCGAGTCGCCGCCGAGGTCCACGAAGTTGTCCGAGGCTCCAACCGGCCGTACGTCCAGCACGCGTTCCCAGAGCACCGCGAGCTCGATTTCGAGTTCACTGGTCGGCGGCTCGAACCGGACCTCGTCAGAGCGTGCGTCATCGACCCATTCGAGCAGGCGGCGACGGTCGATCTTCCCGTTGCCGTTCAGGGGCAGCGCCGGCACCGCGACCAGGCGGGCCGGGAGCATGTAGTGCGGCAGAACGCTCGCTGCCTCCTGCCGGATTCGCGCGCGGTCGAGGCGCTGGCCTTCCTTCGCCGTGATCCAGGCGACGATCTTCTTGTCGCCGGCGGCGTCACCGACGAGACCGGCGACGGCCTCGGCGACGGGATGAATCGAGGTCAGGCACGCCTCGATCTCGCCGAGTTCGATCCGGTAGCCGCGGAGCTTCACCTGCTCATCGCAGCGGCCGAGATACTCCAGTTCGCCGCCGCACGTCAGCCGGGCCAGATCGCCGGTTCGATAGAGCCGCCCGTCCCCCGCCCCGCTGTAGGGGTCGGGGATGAAGCGTCGCTCGGTCAACTCGGGCAGGTTCAGGTATCCGCGGGTGACGCCCGCTCCCCGCACGTACATCTCGCCTGGAATCCCGCGCGGCACCGGGGTCTGCGCGGCATCGAGGAGCGTAATCCCCAGGTCAGGAAGCGGCACGCCGATGGGGCTCTTCGATGGCATCCTGGCATCGTCCGCGGTCAGCCGCCGGAAGCTGACGTGAACGGTCGTCTCCGTGATGCCGTACATGTTCACGAGGGAAGGCCGGTCCCAGCCATACTGGGTGGTCCATGCCGACAGCGAGGCTGGATAGAGCGCCTCGCCGCCGAAGATCACCACCCGCAGCGACGCGAGCTTCGGTCGCTCCGCAGCGACCGTGATGAACTGCCGGAACGCCGAGGGGGTCATGTTGAGGACCGTCACCGCGTGCCGGGCGAGCAACGCGAAGAACAGGTCCGGGGACCGCACCACGTTCAAAGGCACGATGACGAGCCGCCCGCCGTACGCCAGACAGCCGAACAGCTCCCATACGGAGAAGTCGAACGCGAACGAGTGGAAGAGGGTCCAGACGTCACGCGCACCAAAGCAGAAGTGGTCGCGCGTCGTGGCCAACAGCCGCGTCACGTTGGCGTGACTGACGAGGACCCCCTTGGGTCTTCCCGTGGAGCCGGACGTGTAGATGCAATAGGCCAGGTTCTTCGGCGTCGTCGTCTTCGGCGGCGCGGACGGAAGCCCCTCGGGGAGCTCGTCGAGGCAGAGGAGCGTCGCGGCGCTCTCCGGGAGCCGTTCGCCGAGACGACGCTGGGTAAGGACGACCGGCGGCCTGGCGTCCTCGAGCATGAACGCAAGCCGGTCTCGCGGGAGGTCCGGATCGAGCGGAAGGTACGCGCTGCCTGCTTTGAGGATGGCGAGGATGCCAACGATCATTTCGATCGAGCGCTCGGCACAGAGGCCGATGAGGACATCCGGTCCGGCCCCCAGCGCCGTCAGCGCGCCAGCGAGGCAATCCGCGCGCCGGTCCAGCTCACCATAGCAGAGCTGCTCTTCCCCGCAGATGAGCGCGATCGCCTCCGGGCTGTGGCGGGCCCGCTCGGAGACGACCTCATGCAGGCACTGCCGGGGCGGCGCGCCGACCTGGGCCTCGCGCCACAAGGACTCGAGCGCAGCGCGTTCTCGCGCGTCGAGCAGCGGCAGGCAAGAGACGCGCGTGTCCGGCGCCTCGACCACGCCGCGCAAGAGCACGAGGAACTGGTCGGCCAGGCCATCAATCGTTCCATCTGTGAAGAGCTCGGCGGCATATTCGAACCGGAAGCTTCGTTGGCCGGCCGCCTCGCTCGCGATGAGCGCGAGGTCATGCCGCGGAGCGAACCGCGGCGCCTCGACCGACGTGTCCTGGCTGGCGAACAGCACCTCGCAACGCGACACGTTGGCGTCAGGAGCGAGCCCAGCCGCGAGCAGTTCGACAGGGCCCTCCAGGCGCGTACGCCCCACCGGGACGGCGTCCCCGATTTGCCTCAGGAACGCACGGAAGCTGGGATCGTCCGAGAGGTCACCACGGAGCATGCTCGTGTCGGAGCAGGAGTTGGCTCGTTGGCTCGGCTCCTGCCGGGTGAGGGCATGGGTTGGCAGACCGACGACGACGCACGTCTCACCGCTCCAGCGCGACAGCAGACACAGCCAGGCCGCGAGGAGCACCGTCTCCGCGCCGCAGCCCTCTGAGAGCGCCAGATGTCGCAGCCGGTCCTCGGTTCGCGCATCGAGGCGTCGGAGAATCATCGCGCCGCATCGGCGGCCTTCTGGCGGGCGCGGCTTGTCCATCGGAAGGTTCAACACAGCCCCTCCAGCCGAAGTGCCAGCACGTTGTTGACAGCCGGGGTGGCGGCCGGCGACGGCGCCGCCCCCCACACTCGCCCCTGCGCGCAAGCAATGGAAAGTTCTCCAGCACGCATCTGAAGCGAGCCTCACGCGCCAGAGCCGTCAGTGACCTGAGCGGTTCCGAGGGCTGCCTCGCGGCACCGGGCTTCCGGCTCGGAGGCCGAGCCGATACCTACTCCAGCCGAGGCCCTTCCCCGCCCTGAGCCAGGTCGCTGAAGATCGCCTTCGCGATCGCCTCGCCTTGAGGCGCCAGGACCTCCCGGTTGGCGTTCAGCAACGTGCTCGTGAACCTTGACTGGGTGTACTGCGCCCACGCCTGTGCGTCCGCGGAGCGAACGGTGTGGTCCTGCTCCCACACGAAGACATGTATCGGACAGGTGAGCTTGAGCGACTGATCGCAACTGTAATGGTCCAGCGCGACCAGGTCGGCGAGCAGTCCTGGCATGAGTTCGTCGAGGAGCTCCGTGGGCAGGTCCGCCACGGCGTCGCCGTATGCCTCGCGTACGGTCTCCACGTTGGAGCGGCGCTCCGTGGACCAGCCTGCCGGAGTCAGCAGGTGAGGCGCCTTGCAGCTCGAGACGCCGAGGAGGCTAACGAAGTCCTCGGGGAGGCGCCGCGCCACCTCGAAAGCAACGACCGCCCCGTAGCAATGACCGAACAAGGCGATCGGCTGCCGCAAAAAGGGGATCAGCGCTTCGGAGATCTTGTCCGCCAAGGACTCGACGTCGTCGATGGGCGGCTCCTGCATGCGCGTCTCCCGGCCCGGGAGCTGCACTGCAAGCACTTCCATTGAGTCTGGCGCCGACGCCTGCCAGGTGCGGAAGACACTGCCGCCCTTCCCCGCTGGTGGCAAGCACACCAACCGCAGCTCGGGTGCGGGACGCTTGAGTCGGAATGGGAACCAAGTAGAACTCATTGTGGCGGCCTCCGAGCGGTCCTACCCCGTGGAACTCGCCGAACTCAGCTGGAAGTCACGGGTCGGTCCGGCGCCCGACCTCGCCAGAGTCGTATCGCAACCAAGCTCGACGGCGGCACCAACCCCCAGCATGTCGACCCAGAGCACGAGCCTTTTTGCGTTCGCTGTCGAGGTGACCGTGCCCGAAACACCCCGCAGCGGCCCGGAATCAATCGTAAGCTTTTCTCCGACTTCGTACTTCGTAGTCAGGACCACGGGCCGTCCCAGACCGAGCATGAGACGTACCGACCTGATCTGGCTATCAAGCTCCGCGATGCCCATCTGAGAGGTAGGGCTCAGGACGCTCGCGACACACCCCGTATCCTTGAACGCCCCCTTGGTGTGACTGCCCTTGACGAAGACAAAGCCAGGGAAGAGAGGAAGCGAGGAGTCGCGAAGCTTGCGCCCGCTGTACGTCTGCCGAATCACCACCGGCATGTAGTACGGAATCATCCGAGCGCGCAGGAGGCGACACAGCTTCTTTTCCCAACGCGGTCGCGAACGAACACACGTCCAGGGCACAGCCAAGGAATCCCGTCGTGATTCAAATATATTCCACGGGAAGACAAACTCGTCGTGGTCTTCAACCGGGCTGTCGGTCTTTTCGTTTGCCACTACCTCACCCATCTGGACAGGACAGAACCGCGGCGACAAAGCCAACCAGACGCAAGACACACCGCGGGCAACTCACGCCGCAAGGCGTTCATCAAGGGCGGGGGGAGTCTGTCCAAAGATAGCCAATGCATACCCCGCAGCGCAACCTGAAAATCGCCAATCCACAGACATGCCCGCCAACAGTCCCACTGTGCCAATTCCACTCAAAGACACTAGCGGTAAACCCTTATGCCAAATCCAGTTGCCATTACACTCTCAAGCGGGCTCGAACAGAATCGCGAAAACGAAGCCAACCACTCACAACGCACACCGTCAGGAATTCTCCCTGGATGGAGAAACCATAAATTTTCAATTCGGGCCATGCGCGACGAGCCCGGTCATGGCAACACCTGGTGACGTCTTGGTGGTGACGCCGCCGAAGCGCCAGAAAGAGAGCTCGTGCCTCCTGTGCGCAGGAGCGGACGAGCGTCGTCCGTGAAGACCACGCCGGATGGATGAGCAACGCCCGCATGGAATTTTCGAATGGGGCAGGCTGCGCCGATGCCAGGTCAGCCAGGCACGCGTCTCGTCACCCACCAGCCCCGCGTCGGCCTTGGCCCAGGCCTGATGCGTTCTCGCGCGCGATGGCCTCCGCCGCCCCATCCATCCCCCATGACGACAGCGACGCGATGCGTCGTGCATCGCCCTGGAGAAAGCCACCTCCCCGTCGACGAGGCCACAACAGAATGGCAGCCATCGCGGCAGGCCCGGGTGCCCATTGAGGCGCAGGCGTGCCCGGCCACGGAGACGTGAGCCTCTGCTTCCCGGGCCCGCGGCGCGCTTCAGTCCTGTGCCCCAAGCCCGCGGTGGGCGCACAAACACGAACGCCGGCGTACCCTGAGGTACGCCGGCGTGTCGACGTCAGTCACTGATGCTGGGGCAGCGGCTCAGGCCGCCGCCACCGAGCCGCCCTGCGACTCGGAGGTCGGCGCGGCGGGCTTCACTTCGTCCGTGCCGTGCATCATTCGCTTGAGGATGGGCGCGACGAGGAGCAGCACGGCGCCGGCGGCGCCCGTCGCGATGGCAATGGCGCGGAACACGCCAAACTCGCCCATCTGCTCGGAGTAGCCACCGAGGACGCCGGCCAGCTTGCTCGCCGCCGCGTTCGCCAGGAACCAAACGCCCATCATCGCGGAGACGATGCGCGCTGGCGCGACCTTGGTCACCATGGAGAGGCCGACGGGCGACAGGCACAGCTCCCCCATCGTGTGGAACAGATAGGCCATCACCACCCACCAGGCAGCCGCCTTGCCCGACGCCGCGCTCTCACTGGAGGCCCCCAGCATGAAGAGGAAGCCGGTGGAGAGGAACATCAGGCCCAGGCCCATCTTCACGGGGATGCTCGGGTCCTTCCCCCGCGCTGCCAGCCTGCTCCAGAGGCCCGCGAAAATCGGCGCCAGCGCGACGATGAAGACGGCGTTGAAGTTCTGGAACCAGGTGGTCGGCATCTCCCAGCCCAGGATGGTGCGGTTGACCTTCGCGTCCGTGTACAAGTTCATCAACCCGCCGGCCTGCTCGAAGCCCGTCCAGAAGGCGACGACGAAGAGGGCAATGATGAAAATCACGACGATGCGATCGATTTCGTCGCGGCTGAAGCCCGACTTCTCCGGGGTGCCCGGCTTCGCCTCGGCGGCGGCCACCATCTTCTCCGGCACCAGGCCCACGTTCCCCAGCAGCTTGCGCTGCAGCGACAGGAAGGCAATCAGGCCCAGGAGCATGCCCACGCCGGCGGCGCCGAAGCCCCAGTGCCAGCCCACGCGCTCACCCAGCGTGCCGCAGATGAAGTTGCCGAGCACCGCGCCCACGTTGATGCCCATGTAGAAGATGGTGAAGGCGCTGTCGCGGCGGCCGTCACCGGGCGCATACAACCCGCCCACCATGGTGGAGATGTTCGGCTTGAAGAAGCCGTTGCCGATGATGAGGAAGCCCAGGCCCGCGTAGAACATCGTCACGCTGGGCAGGGCCAGGACGAGGTGGCCTATCATCATCAACACGCCACCGAGCACCACCGCCCGGCGCTGCCCCATGAAGCGGTCCGCGATGAAGCCGCCGGCGATGGGCGTCAGGTACACCAGGCCCGTATAGGTGCCGTAGAGACTGAGCGCGTCCGCGGTGGACCAGCCAAAGCCTCCGTTGACCTTGCTCGTGAGGAAGAGCACGAGCAGGCCCCGCATGCCGTAATACGACATGCGTTCCCACATCTCAGTGAAGAACAGGAGGTAGAGCCCTCGCGGGTGCCCCTTGCGGGCATCGCCCGCGACTACGGTGCCTTGCATGCCGTGGTTTCCTTGAAAGGAGAGGTGCGACGAAAAAGTGACGTGACTGTAGCAGACACGAGGGCCGAGCCCAGGAGGACACCTGAGTGGATGGGGAATTCCCCTTCTTTGCCGCCCGGACGCCGTGGGCCCGGGCGGGGCCTTTGCGTCCCGCGTCAGCCCAGGCGGCCGACGCGCGGCTCGGACGCGAGGTCGGGCATGCCCCCCGTGACACGGGGCGCCACAGGGCGCAGCGGCAGGCGGACCTCCACCTGCGTGCCCTCCCCTGGAGCACTGCTCAGAGCGATGTTCCCGCCGTGCTGGATGATGATGCGGCGGCTGAGCGCCAACCCCAACCCTGTCCCCTCGCCCGCCGCGCGGGTGGAGAAGAAGGGCTGGAAGAGCCGCTCCATGTCCTCCGGGCGGATGCCCACCCCGTCATCACCAATGGTGACGATGGCCTCGTCGGCCGTGTTGGCCGTGGAGATGCGCACGCGGCCCTTGTCCCCCACCGCGCGCAGGGCGTTGTCCAGGAGGTTGAGCCAGACCTGATTCAGGGCGCCCGGATTGCCTCGCACCGGTTCCCCACAGTGGTACGCGCGCTCCACCTTGACGCCCGGCGGCACCTTCCACGCCAGCACGCTCAACGTGGAGTCCAGCGACGAATCCAGGGACAGCACCACCGGCGTCTCACTGGTCCGCGTGAAGGAGAGCAGGGATTCGGCCAGGTGGCGGATGCGCTGGCCGCACTCCTCCACGACTTCCAGCATGGCCTTGCTCAGCTCCACGTCCGAGCCTCCGGCCGTCAACATATCCTTGAGCGGCAGCAGGGCGTTCATCAGCCCGTTGAGCGGGTTGCGCACCTCGTGCGCGAAGCCGGACGTGAGCAGACCGATGGCCGCCAGCCGCTCGTTCTCCGCGGCGCGCACCGCCGCCTCGCGCAGGCGCAGCTGGGTTTCAATGCGCGCCAGCAGCTCGTTCGGGCTGAAGGGCTTGCCCAGATAGTCATTCGCCCCGGTGCCCAGGCCCTCCACCTTGGCTGACACCTCCTGACGCGCGGTGAGGAGGATGACGGGGATGTCCACCGTCTGCGGATCATTGCGCAGGGCGACCAGCATCTGCAGGCCAGACATGACAGGCATCATCACGTCCGACACGATGAGGTCCGGCCGCTCGCGCAGCGCGCGCTGCCGCCCGTCATCGCCGTTGATGGCCTCCAGCACCCGATAGTGCTGGGCCAGCATCCTGGCGAGGAAGCTCCGAATCTCCGGGTCGTCCTCCACCACCATGATGCGCGCCGCTTCGGGCCCCGGCCCCGCATGGTCCCTGGCCGGCGGAGGCGCGGCGCCCAGGACGTCCTGGCCCGTCGGCTCCAGCGAGGGGAAGGCCCCAGAGATGCGGCGCTCCCGGCGCACGGGCATGACGGCCTGGCGGCGCTCGCGCAGGTCCTCGCGGATGTGGGCCGTGCCCTTGGGCAGCCGCACACGGAAGGTGGAGCCCTGGCCCAGCTCGCTCGTCACGGAGATGCCGCCCGCGTGCAGCTCCAGCGTCTCCTTCACCGGCGCCAGGCCAATGCCCGAGCCGCCAAAGCGCCGGGTGCCGCTGTTGTCCGCCTGGGAGAAGCGGTCGAAGATGACGGGGATGTCCTGCGGGGCAATGCCCTGGCCGGAGTCCTCCACCTCGATGTGCACGTCCGAGTCGTCCTCGCGCACGCGCACCGTCACCCCGCCCTTCTGGGTGAACTTCAGCGCGTTGCCCAGCAGGTTCTGGAAGACGATGTCCATGCGCTCGTGGTCCACATGGATGGGCGTCACCGTGGCGCCCTCCAGCCGAAGCGTCACGCCCTGCCGGTCCGCCATGGTGTGGAAGGGCGGCACCACGGTGCTGAGGAAGCCGAACAGCTCCAGCGGCTGGTAGCGCAGCCGCGCCTTGCCCGACTCCAACTGCGCCAGGTCCAGCAGGTTGTTGATGAGCCGCAGCAGGCGCTGCGCGCTGCGCTCCATGTTCGTCACCAGCGGAGGAACCTCTGACGGCAGCGACTCCGCCTGCTTCGCCAGCGCCTCCAGCGTCAGCAGGATGAGCGTGAGCGGCGTGCGCAGCTCGTGGCTCACGTTGTCGAAGAACTCGCTCTTGAGCCGGTCCAGCTCCTGCTGCCGCGAGAGCGACGCCTCCAACTTCGTATTGGCCTCGGACAGCTCCTGCGTCCGCTCGGCCACGCGGTCCTCAAGCGCCTTGTTGGCGGCGAAGATCTCCTCGTTGCGCAGCTGCAGGTCCTCCAGGGACGTCTGCAGTCCCTGGTGCTGCTCAGACAGCTTCTCGTCCTTGCGCAGCAGGGCCGCGCGCGTGTCCAGCCACGCCCCCGCCGCCACACCCACCATGCCCAGGGAGCTGACCGCGAAGATGGGCGGCGCCAGGTTCAACGTGCCCGACAGCAGGCCGGCCACCATGCCCGCCATGCCCCCCACGATGTAGCGCCACGCCAGGGGCGGCAGGCTCTGCCAGCGGATGTCGTACTCGCAGCAGTCCGCGCCATCCACCTGACAGCGCAGCTCCTTCACCTCCGCCAGGGGCAGGTTCCAGATGGCGGGGAACGCGGACAGGTTGCCCTGGCGCGCGCGGCAGAAGTTGCGATCTCTTTCGCGGATGCGGCTGACGTAGCGCACCTGCACCCGCGAGTCGGTGAGCGTGTCGATGTGGAAGCCGCCCACGCGGTTGTACGTGTGGTCCAGCTCCAGCGCGCGCTCGTAGACGCTGCGCGGCGTGGCCAGCGCCTTCATCATGTAATAGAGGAAGCCCACCGCCTCCGGACTGGCGATGCTGCGCCCCGCCTTCGTCATGAAGTCCGGATCGCCGGAGTCCTTGTCGAGCACGTCGAAGAGCCGCTCGGTGAACCCCACGGAGACGAAGTTGGTGAGCGTCTCCACGTACGCCAACGTCAGCGGCAGCTCCTCGCGCTGCCACACCCGCACCAGCCGGTCCCGGCCGTAGGTCCGCTCGTAGTACAGCATCACGCTGCGCAGCATCCGGACACTCAGCTCGGGTGTGTCGGGTGCTGACGGTGCGGAGGCCAGTTCCGCGGGGACGGTCAACGCTTCACTCCTTCGGTCGTCAACACCATCGCATATTTGAGGGTGTCGGCGTCGTCCAGGAGTGCGAGGAAGCGTTCACAGAATGCGTCATAGGGGCCGGCGCCCCCGAAAAAGGGCTCAGCGAGCGGGCGCAGCGTCCGGAAGCGAATGACCCAGTCCTCGTGGAGCCGCGCGTCCACCGCGCCCGCCGCCACGTAGAACGGGGAGATGTGCACGCGCACGTCCGCGAGCCCGGCCTTGCGGAACAGGTGGAACAGCTTGCGGCCCGCGTGCAGGTCGAAGCGCGCCGCGCGCAGGGCGGCCAGCAGCTTCTGGCTCTCCGCCTGGAGGTCCTCCGGAAAGGGCCAGTTCCACAGCCCCACCCCGTCGATGTCCGCCACCACCACGCGCCCACCCGGCCGGACGACTCGCACCAGCTCCGCGAGCGCGGGGCCCGGCTCTCCCAGGTACTCGAAGACGTACTGGCACCAGACGTAGTCGAAGTGGTCGGCGGGCAGCCGTGTGTCCGGCAGCGCGCCCTGACGCAGCTCCACATTGGGCCTGCCCGCCAGCAGCACCCGGGCCGCCGCCAGGTGTTCGGCCTGTGGCTCGATGCCCACCACGCGGCCTTGCGGCCCCACCACGTCCAGCAGCTCCGAGGTGATGACGCCGGGACCACAGCCCACATCCAGTGCGGCGTCCCCAGACCTCAGTCCGGTGAGCCTCAGCCGGTCCGCGTAGGAGGTGGCGCTCGCCTGCGCTTGCAGGCGGTGCACCTCCTGGGCCGACTCCATCAGGTAGGTCATGCCGCGATGTCCTTGTCATCCACCCGGCCACCACCCCGGCCATGGGCCGCCAGCCGCTCGAAGACGGCGAGCAGGTAGGCGTTCCAATCACGCACGAGCCGGCGGTGGGCCGTGAACTCCATCACCTTGCCCAGGTTGTGGAAACCCAGGGTCTCCAGGGCGGGCAGGTCCGCGTCCGAAGCCAGGCACTCCGCGGTGGAGCGACCCCGCCGGGCCGAGTCCGCCACCGCGTGCGTCACCAGCGCCTGGCGCACGGCATCCGCTTCCCCCGCATCCGGCTCCACCATGACGAGCGAGAAGGCGTTGTACCACTCCGCCCAGAAGAGCCCGGGCGACGAGTCCTCCATGAGGACGAAGCCCTGGGGCCCGTCCTTGCCCTCCACCAGGGCGATGCCGCGCGAGCGCCGCAGCCGCGCGTCCGAGTAGCGCCCGCCCAGCGTCCCCATGGTCATCTCGCCCTCCACCAGGTCCGAGCTGCGCAGGCGCACCACGTCCTGCGTCTCCCGCAGGTGCTGCTCCAGCCAGCGCAAATCGGACGTCTCCGCGGGGCGCACGCGCAAATCCGTCCGAGGCGGCGGCAGCGCGGCGTCCACGGGGAGCCGGCACGGCGTGAAGGCATGCAGGCAGCTCAAGCCCGGGCGCTCCAACCGGCTGGCGATGGCGCCGTAGATTCGCGACGTCCACCGGTTGCGGCAGCGCCACAGCGCGCGCAGGTACTCCACGTCGTCCAGGCTCTCCGCGTAGTCGGCCGCGAGCGCCACCAGCTCCTGGGAGATGGATTCGTGCCGGTGGTAGCCCGGCCGCACCACCAGGTGCTGCGACAGCCAGGTGCGCGAGTAGATGCGCAGCCCGGAGATGTGGCCGTAGAGCCGGCCCTCGCGCTGATAGACGATGGCCTTGGACAGGCCGTGGATGCCGTTGCCCAGCCGCTGGTGCGCGTCCACCAGCGGCTCGGGCGTCGCCGTCTCGTGGAAGGGGTAGTCGGGAAATCGGACGTCCGCGGAGCGGAACAAGTCCCACACGTCGGAGAAGGGCAGCTCGGAGGCGTCGCGCGCATCGGGACACCGCGCCTTGATGAAGGCGTCCAGGATGGCGGCGCGGGCCTCCGGCGCCAGCTCCAGGATGCGCAGGCCGCAGCGGCGCGGGCGGCTCATGCTGGCGCCCTCCTCCGTCACCGTGAGCTGCCCGGTGTCCTGCACCTGCGCGCGGCAGCGCGAGCGCGTGCCGTCCGGCAGCTGCAGCATCACGTCGTCCAGCACCAGCCCCGGCGGGAAGGCCTCCCGGCCCGCGTCGAAGGGAAAGGCGAAGCCGCCGGTGTGCAGGTCCAGCAGCGGGCGGACGATGGCCTCCCCCGTCAGCGGCGAGTTGAAGGACACCGCGAAGGGCCGCTCCGCCGAGGAGCGGAAGCGCAGGCTGTTGCGGCGGTGGTGCAGGCTCAGCGTGCGCGGCAGGGCCACCTCCACCTGGTTCGGCTCCGAGGCCAGCACCGCCGTGGTGCCCACGTGGCACACGCCGCCGAAGTCCAGGCACAGCCGCACCACGTCGCCCGGATGGAAGAGCATGCCCGGCTGCGACTGCTCGCTCAGCACCAGGCGGGACTCCTCCGGCAGCACCTCCGCGCGGGAGAAGTCCACCAACCGGTTGCCTTCGTGCGTGCGCAGCCCGAAGCCCACCCCCGCGCGCACGGCGCGGCGCAGCAGGCCGCGGATGCGCACCGAGTCGTTGAGCAGCGGCGCGGCGGAAGAGCGCGCGTGCTCCACGGGGCGCTCCAGCGACACGCCCAGGTGGAAGCCCTGGCCTTCGTGCGCGCGCAGCGGGCGCACCATGCGCACCGTGGCGTGGCCGGCGCGCAGCACCAGCGTGTCGCCGCGCAGCACCTGGAGCCCTTCCAGCTCCGTGCCCGGCGTGAGCCGCTCGATGCGCACGCTGGACTCCAGGCGCAGGCCCAGCCCCCCCGTGGCCACGTCGAGCAGCCGCGCGCGGAACGTCGTGCCATCCGCCGTGAAGCAGGCCTCCAGGACGCCGTGCGGCTCGCGGCGCTCGGACTCGCGCAGCTCCAGCAACTCCTGGACGGCGCGGCGCAGCGCCGGGCTGGGGTCATCCTCCAGCGTGAAGAACATGTGCCCCGCGGCGGCCACGTCCACCAGGCTGTGGTGGGCCTGCGCGTTGTCCCTGGGGCAGAGCACCGCGCGGATGGAGCGCGGCGTGTAGCGCTCCAGGTCCTTCAACAACCGGGGAAAGATGTCCGGATGCGTCAACACCAGCGCGGGAGCGGATTTCGAGAGGAATTCGACCGCCTCCTGCCGGTTGGAGGCTTCGAGCACTTCGTAGCCATCCAGCAAGGCGCGGAGCCGTCCTCGACGCTCCGCCTCCGGATGCACGACCAGCACTGCGCGCGTCGTCACGGTCATATGTCCTCCTCCACCGGGTCAGAGCCGCCTGCTCCCGGATGAACCACTTCACGGGTCGGAATGTGACCGCCAGCCGCCACCGCCCCGCCGGACCTTCCGACGGCGCCCCCTCACATTCCCCCCGTGGTTCGAAGTTCCCAGATGCAATGGCCGAACCGCATGCGCGGCGTCCGGCCCGGCTCACCATCTTACCGGACCTCATGGGGAAGGGAGTGCCCCAGCATGAGGACAGGGCGGATGTTGGAAAAGGGCCGCCCGCTTGATTCGCGACCACCCGGGCATGAACGAAGTGGGGCAAACCGCACCCTGGCCGGCACTTCCAGTCCCGGTTAAATGTGGGACTCGGGAGGTGCCATGGGCGCCGAAGTCGACTACGCGAAGGAAATCCAGGAGTTCAAGCGTTCCATGAACGCAGTCATCCTGGCGCACTATTACCAGGAGAGCGAAGTTCAGGACCTCGCGGATTTCGTGGGCGACAGCCTGGCACTGGCGCAGGCCGCGGCGCGCACGAAGGCAGACGTCATCGTCTTCTGTGGCGTCCATTTCATGGCGGAGACGGCGAAAATCCTCAACCCGTCCCGGCAGGTGCTGCTGCCGGACCTCAAGGCGGGCTGCTCGCTGTCGGACCGGTGCCCGCCGGGGGCCTTCAAGGCGTTCAAGGACAAACACCCGAACGCCTTCGTGGTGAGCTACGTCAACAGCTCCGCCGCGGTGAAGGCCATGAGCGACGTCATCTGCACGTCGTCCAACGCGGTGAAAATCGTGAACCAGGTGCCGAAGGACCGGCAGATTCTCTTCGCGCCGGACCAGCACCTGGGCCGCTACGTGATGAAGCAGACGGGCCGCGACATGGTGCTGTGGCCGGGCAGCTGCATCGTCCACGAAATCTTCAGCGAGAAGAAGCTGGTGCAGCTGAAGGTGGAGTACCCGGAGGCGGAAGTGGTGGCCCACCCCGAGTGTGAGCAGGCGGTGCTGCGCCACGCGGACTTCATTGGCTCCACCAAGGCGATTCTGGATTACGCGGTGCGTAGCCCGAAGCGGCAGTTCATCGTGGTGACGGAGGCGGGCATCATCCACCAGATGAAGCGGGCCGCGCCGGACAAGACGTTCATCCCCGCGCCGCCGGACAACGGCTGCGCGTGCAACGAGTGCCCGTACATGCGGCTGAACACGCTGGAGAAGCTCTGGCGGTGCATGAAGGAGCGCACGCCCGAGCTGACCATGCCCGAGGACCTGCGCGAGGGTGCTCGCGCGCCGCTGCAACGCATGCTGGACTGGTCTCAGTAGACAGTCCGTGGATAACCCGCGGCAGCGGACATTTGCCAACTCGCGTCTTGCACCCCACGAAGCACAATGCGATGGAGCCACCGTGGCCTTCCGATTCCTCGCAGTCCCCGCGCACCGACTGGTGAACTTCCCCCAGGCGTTGCCGGACGATGAGCGCCTCGAGCCGGAGCTGCCTCCGGTCCATGAGGCGGTGGAG
Organism: Myxococcus sp. AM010; assembly: GCF_013372585.1. Taxonomy (NCBI): domain Bacteria; kingdom Pseudomonadati; phylum Myxococcota; class Myxococcia; order Myxococcales; family Myxococcaceae; genus Myxococcus; species Myxococcus sp. AM010. The sequence continues at coordinate 60,832 of NZ_JABXEO010000002.1, read as the reverse complement.
CGTGCGCTCACCGGCGCTGAGTTCCGAGACACGCGCGCCAAGGACAGGCTGCGCACCTTGTTGCAGGGGGACCGGCCCCCGTCGCTGGGCGCGCCCGAGGCGGGCTACGGCCCGTCCGCCGTCTTCGCGCAACCTCCCCAGGACCTCCCGGCGCTGCTGCGGCTGGCGGACGAGCTGGAGAACCTGGCGCGCCGCGAGGCGGGTGAGCGCGCCCTGGTGTGGAAGTGCGGAGACTGCGGCGCCCGGTACGCGGTGCCGGTGGCCCTGGTGCGTCAGGTGTCCATCCGCTGCGAGCGCTGCGGCACGCCGGTGGAGCTGGCGGCCACGCGCAGCCTGGGCGAAGAGTCCCTCATCGACCCGTTCCTGGGCGCGGTGAATCACAGCCGCCGGGAGCTGGCCGCCTTCTTCCGCGAGGCCATGGCCCGCGGCTGGCCGGTGCTGGTGGCCGAGGACAAGCGCGTGCCACGCACGCAGCCCTCGGCCTGACGGCGTCCGGCGGAAAACAGGTTCTCGCGCCGCACGGGGGACGGTACCCTTGCCGGCCCCATGCGGCGCGCGCTCGTTCCTCTCCTGCGGTGTCCCCGGTGCCGGCGTGGCGCCCTCCAGCCGGAGGTGGACGCCCCGGTACTCTTCTTCGGTCCGCTGCGCTGCCAGACGTGCGGCGCCAGCCACCCGGTGGCCGAGGGCGTCGCCGACCTGGTGGTGGACCCCGCCGCGTCCGGCCCGCTGCAGCGCGGCATGGAGCAGCGCTGGGTGGCGCGCTCCTATGAGCGCTACATGCGCCCCGTGCTCCAGCGCGCCCTCACCCGTCAGCCGCTGGATGGCGACAGCGAGTTCGTCCTCTACCGCAGCCTCCTGGGCACCCCCGGAGGCCCCGTGCTGGACGTGGGCTGCGGCACGGGACAGCTCGCGCGGCGGCTGGCGCATGAGCCCGACGCGCCGCCCGTGGCCGCGCTCGACGTGTCCCGCGCCATGCTGGAAGAAGGCGTGGCCCAGGTGCGCGAGGCCGGCGTCGCCGTGGACTTCCTGCGCGCCGAAGCCCCCTACATCCCCTTCCAGGACGGGGTGCTGGGCGCGGTGTTGATGAGTGACGCGCTGCCCTTCGTCGCGGACCTGCCCCGGATGATGATGGAGGTCCACCGCGTGCTGCGGCCCGGAGGCCGCTGGGTGGCCAGCACCTACGCGGCGCCGGGAGCGCCCCGGGCACTGCTCCACCGCGGCGTGGGCCTGCATCCACGGGGGGAGGCCGAATTGCGCCGGGAGGCCGCGGCGGCCGGCTTCGTGCGCTTCGAGCGCGTGGCCCTGCCGTCGCTGCTGGTGGTGAAGGCGGAGAAGGGCTCCGCCCAGACGCCTAGATGAAGATGCCCGCGGACGCGTCGTAGCGCGCCTCGTCGAGCTTCAGGTTCGCGGGCTGGCCGCGCAGCGCGTCCATCACCCGCCGCTTCGGCTTCTTGCACTTGCCGCAATCGCACGAGCCCTTCTTGCACGTGCAGTCCGCCTTGCTGCCGCACTGGCACTTGGCGGCCATGAGCGAGTCCAGCACATCCAACGGGCGCTCCACGCCGCGGGTGGAGGGCTCGGCGTCCGACGGCGTGGCCTTCGCGGGCGTCACTTCCGGGGCAGGACGCCGGTGGGCCTCGCAGGCCTCCGCCGCGCCCGGTGCCAGGAGCAGGCCGCTGGCCATCAGCCCTCCGGCCACCCACGTTCCGATGCGCGTCATGGTGCTCTCCTCGGGGCGCTCCAGGCGCCCCTGCTCGACTGGCGCCTATACCGCAGCCCTCCTTGCCTGCCAAGGCCGACAGCCATACCTTTGTCTACCTGGGACACAGGCGCTGGCCGGGCTGCACGGGCGGCTCGCCGTGCCGGGAGGCGCCGCGTACAGTCCGCGCCTTCCGTGACGCCCCGACACTCCCGCCTCGTCCATACCGCCGCGCTCGTCCTGGGGGTGCTCCCCCTGTGGGTGTCGCGCCACCTGCCCCTGGTGGACCTGCCCCAGCACCTGTACCTCATCTCCGTCCTGCACCGGCTGGATGACCCCACCACGCTGTACCCGCAGCTGTTCGCCGCGCGTCACGCGCTGACGCCGTACCTGGGCTACTACTACCTGGTCAGCGGCCTCAACTGGCTGCTGCCGCTGGAGTTGGCCAACCGCGTCTTCCTCTCCGCCTACGTGGTGGGGCTGCCGCTCAGCCTCGGCTTCCTGCTGCGCAGCCTGGGCCGGCCCACCTGGCCCGCCCTGCTGGCGCTGCCCTTCGCCTACGGCGACAGCTTCAACTGGGGCTTCATCAACTACTGCGCCGCGCTGCCGCTGACGCTGCTGTGCTGCGGCCTCTTCGTGCGCACGCTGGAGGACACGCCTCGCCGCCGGACGTGGGGCGGCGGGCTGGCGGTGTGCCTGGTGGCGGTGCTCCTCTTCCACGTGCAGGCCTTCGGATTCCTCGCCTTCGGGCTGCCCTGGCTGCTGCTCACCACGCGCGTGACCGAGGACGCACAAGCCAGTGGGCTCGCCGCGCGGCTGCGGCCTCGCGTGCCCGCGCTGCTGGGGGTGGTGCCCGGCGTCGCGCTGTTCCTCGGCTGGGTGGTGCTGCGCTTCGGCGAGCCCGCGGACATCCAGCCCGGGGTGCCCTGGAAGGCGTGGGGCCCCACCTTCTCTCCGCAGAACCTGGCGTGGAAGGCCTTCGAGCAGAACCGCGCCGAGCTCTTCCAGGTGCTCGCCAACACCTTCCGGGATGGCTCGGACCGGTGGGCGCTGTACGCCGTGGGCGCGGTGGCGGTGGCGGGCTGGGCCGCGGGACTGCTGCGGCCAGCGCGCGCCAATACGCAGGGCCTGGTGGCGCGCTCGCGGCTGATGGGGTTGGGGCTGCTGGCCCTGGCGCTCTACTTCCTGCTGCCCTTCGACATCCGCGGCTACGTCTACTACCTCAACACGCGCTACGCGCACCTGGCCGCCGCGCTCCTGGTGGCCACCGTCCCAGCGGCCATTCCCGCGTGGCGGAGGCCCCTGCGCGTCGCCGCCCTGGCGTGCGCGGTGGTGCTGGCCTTCGTCATGGTGCGCGGCTACCGCGCCTTCTCCCGCGAGGCGCAGGCCGAATGGGGGCCGCTGGTGGCCGCCACCGCCCCGCGCCCACGTGTCATGGGGTTGATGTTCGACCCCGGCTCCCGGGTGGTGCGACAGCCCGTCTTCATCCACAGCGCGGCGGTGCTGGCCCGGGCGCGCGGCGGCGTGCCCAACTTCACCTTCGCGTCCACGCCGCACTCCCCGCTGCGCTACACCGGCGAGGAGCCCCCCACCTTCCCCTCCGAGTGGCGGCCGCAGCAGTTGGACTACGCGCGGCAGGGCGTCTGGTACGACCACTTCCTCGTGCGCGGCGCGCCGCCGTCGCGAGTGTTCGGTCCGCGACTCCAGTCCGAGCTGGCCGTGGTGGCGGAGCCAGGCAGGAGCGCGCTGGTGCGCCGGCGCTGAGTCCTCCGGCGCGCCTGGCACTGTGATTTGGTGGGCGCAATGCCCGCGCGGGGCATGCCCCGGGACAGGCGCCGTGCAGTAGAAGGTCCGGTATGCGTTCCTCCTCTTCGGACCCTCGCTCCCTGCTGGACGCCCTGCGCTCCGGCGCGCCGCTGCCCGCCTTTCCCGCCGAAGCGGTGGAGTCCGCCCGCGCCCTGGCACGCGACGTGTCCCAGGCCGCCCTCGCCAGCGTGGAGGCGCTTCCGGAGCCGCTGGCCCTGGCCGTGCTCGAAGCCGCCGTGTCGGACGGGCACACCGCCCTGCCGGAGGCCCTGTCATCCTCGTCGGTGAAGGCCCTGGCCAAGGCCGCGAAGAAGGCGCTTTACCAGCTCCGCTCGCGTGGCGTCGCCGTGGCCGGGCCCGCGCGTGCCGCCCCTGTCGAGCCGGCCCGTACCGCCGCGCCCGAGTCCCTCAACGCGCTGGCCAGCGCCGTCACCGGTGGCGGCGAGCGGGCGCTGGTGCTGGCCCGGGTGCTGCGCGGCGCGGGCGTGGAGGTGGTGCAGATGCAGCTGTCCGACGAGCTCGGCGTGGTGGCGCTCCAGTTGGGGGACAGGAACCGCGCCACCTGGCGGAAGCTGGTGAAGGACGGACTGGCCCACGGCGGCATCGTGGAGCTGCCGCTGGAGCAAGCCGCGGTCCTGCTGGCCGAGGCCGCCGGAACCAACCTGCGCACCCGCACGCCCTTCCCCGACGGACTGGACGTGGTCCTGCGCCACTTCGGCGTCCAGCCGCGGCTGTCCCCCACCGAGCTGCCCCCGCCCGAGCCCGAGGACCTCCGCCGCGCGCTGGAAGCCGACGTCCTCCATGACACCGTGGAGCTGGCCTCGTGGCTGCCTCCGGAGCCCGACATGCGGGCCCTGGTGCAGAAGATGGACGAAGTGGTGCACAGCCCCCTGTCGCTGAGCGACGTGCAGCGCCAGGAGCAGCTCCAGGCGGCGGTGCTCGGCGTGGCGCGGGACTTCTTCACCCCCGAGGTGCGCCAGCGCTATGCGCTGCGGCTGTGGCGGATGGCGGACTACTTCGAGCGGAGCAGCCGCCCACGTGAGGCGGAGCTTGCCCGGGCCGAGGCCCGCCGGCTCTTCCATGGGGCCCAGGAGCCCCTCTCCCGCTTCGCCGAGCGGCTCTTCGAGAAGGTGGTGGCCCTGGTGGCCGCCACTGGGGCGCGGGCCGGCGCGGACACCGGCCCCGTGGAGGCCGCGCCGTCCCCCTCGCTGGAGCGGCGCAGCCCCGGCGGGCTCATCATCCCCTGAGCACAGGGGACCCACGCGCGGCCACTCAGGCCGGCGTCACGCGGGCACGCAGGAGCAGGTCCAGGTTCTCCCGCTCCCACGCGACGGCGCGGGCGTAGTCGTGGAATTGCTTCTCGTGTTCCATCAGCTCGGGAGGGTGGATGCAGCGCCGCCCGTCGTCGCCCTTCCGCGTCCGGTACACGTGGTGGAGCATCTCGTGGAAGACAATCCACTCCACGAAGTAGCGGGGCACCACCGGCTGGTCCAACGCCGGGTGGATGCGGATGACCTTCGAGTCCGCGGAGTAGGAGCCCATCTTGATGCTCTTGCGAGGCCCCTTCACCCGCGGCGCCGGGCCATAGGTGATGGCCGCGTCGATGCGGCCGTCGAAGTAGCGCTCGTTCAGCCGGTCGTAGATGCGCTCCAAATCGTGATGCTGCCCCACGGGCTCCAGCCGGATGCGTTTGCGCATCTGCGCCGGAGACAGGCGCCGGATGTAGACGCGGTTGCGCTCGATGAACTTGTCCAGCAGCACGCTGGCGTCCGGGTCACCCTTGCGCACGAAGCTGGCGAGCGCCTGCACCACGTCGTCCGGAGCGACCAGGAACATGTGGTGCAGCCGAAGCCGCCACATGGCCCGCTGGCGTTGGAACGTCAGCATGGTGTGCGTGTTGTCGTGAATCTCCAGCGCCACCTTCGCGCGCAGGCGCGTGCGCAGCCGCCGTTCGAGCACGCGACGCCAGACCTTCAGGAGCCTGTTGGGCTCGGGGACGAGAGGAACCTGCCGGGCCACCCGGCCGGCCGTGTAACTCCGCTTCCTGATTACGTTTTTCTGACTCTTCGGGCGCGCCATAAGGGTTCCGGATTCTACGGACCCGTCTGACATGTGTAAACGCGCTCGGGAAGGCGAAAACCCTGGAATTCCAACGACTTAAGGACACTCAAGCCCACCAGGTCCCACTTGTCCGCCGCTGGGGGAGGATGCCGCATACCCGTCAACCGCCCGATGTCACTAGCGTCGCCTCTTGCACGGAATCTGCAGGACGAGCGGTCCCTCGCTCGCCGGCTCTATAAGGTAGGGTTTTGTACCCTTTGGCTTCCGACGTCCCGGGCACTGGTACTTCACCCGGATGGGGCCCGCGGGCAGCGAGACGAGGGTGTTGATGGGGAGGCGCTCGCCCCCCTCGCGCCGCAGCACGGTGCGGGCGGGTGCATTGAAGCGGACGCTCACCTGCGTGGGCTCCGCGGCGGCGGTGGGCGGCGCATCCGGTTCGGCGGTTGGGGCCGATGCGGCTCCCGGCTCCGGAGGCTTCGTCGGTTCAGTCGGCGCCGTTGCCTCCGGGCGGCCGTCGTCTTGCGCCACGGCGGGCGCGTTCGTGAGCCTGGCGGCAGGCGGCGACTGTCCCGTGACGGGCCGGACGACAGGCGACGCCGTCCCCTGCTGATCCAGCGCGCCGACCGACAAGTCCCGCGGCGGCTTCGCCGACGCCGCCTGCGCGCCGACCATGAACCACCACATCACGCCCATGCCCAGGGCGAGCAGCCCCACGACGCACGCCACCACCCGCACCACCGGACGCTTGCGCGTGGGCGGCGTGGCCCGCGTGTCGGCTGTGAACTCGCCCGAGTCGCCGCGATAGCCCATGGTGGACTCGTCATCCTCCGGATCATCCCGGAGCGTGGGCCGAGGGTCCGTGTACTCCAGCGAGGAGTGGCTCAGGCCGGTGTCCTGGTAGTCCTCGTCGTCCGCTTCCACGTGCCGGGCGCCTCGGGACGGCGGCGGGCTCCGTGGTGGGGGTGGTCGCTGATTCACCGTGGCGGGGGTCAGGGAGACGGACTGGGAGAGCTCCAGGTCCAGCGAGGACGCGCGGCGCGGAGGCACCGGCGTGATGGAGACGGACGAAGCCGCGTCTTCCTCCGGCGGAGGGGGCCTGCGAGAGGCCGCTACGTGAGAGGGAGAAGACGGGCCCGGGCGACGGGTGCGGGGCGCCTCCGCCACGCGCGCGGGAGGAGGCGCCATGTGCGGCGCGGAGCGGCGAACCGGCGGCGGCGGGGTCGCGGCAGGACGGGATGGAATGCCCTTGGGGCGACTCCGCTGCGGCACGGTGGACTCGCCGTCGCCGATGTCCAGGTCCTCCACCACCAGCGCCGCGGCCCGGTAACCCACGGGCGTGGTGGCGACGGCGGTGGACATTTCCGAATCCTCGTCGTCGTCATCCGCCTGGCGGGCAGGCAGCTCGCGAGGGCGCGCCATCTGCGTGGCGGGCTCGGGCTCGTCGCCGGAGAAGGACACCGGCACCGAGTCCCCAGAGGCGCGGCGAGGCGTGGGCCGGGCCGTGAGGCCAGGCGTGAGCTGCGCGCTGGGCACCGGGGCCAGGTCGGACTCGGGTGTGGTGGAGGACAGCGTGGGGGCTGTGGACTCCAGCACGGACGGGCGCCGCGGCGGCTCTGCGTCCAGGGAGAGCCGGCCCCCCTGCAGCGGCACGGTGGCTTCACGCCGGCCGGGGCCCTTGGCCTCGGGGATGTGGAGGATGGTGCGCTCCTCCTCCTCGCCCAGCAGCCGACAGATGTACTCCGACACGTCCAGGCTCTGCCGGAGGGTGCCGGAGGCGAGGAAGGCCTCCAGCGCGTCGTGCACCTCGGACGCGCGCTGGTAGCGCAGGGCGCGGTCCTTGGTGAGGCAGCGCATGACGATGCGCGAGAGCGCCTGCGGGTAATCGTCGCGCAGCAGGTGCGGCGGCGACGGGTCCTCGTAGCGGATGGCGTAGAGGATGCCTTCCGTCGTCGGCTTGGCGAAGGGCTGCCGGCCGGTGGTGATTTCGTACAGCATGGTGCCCAGCGCGAAGATGTCCGCGCGGTGGTCCAGCCGCTCCTGCGACACCTGCTCCGGCGCCAGGTAGAGGAACTTGCCCTTGATGACGCCCGGCTTGCTGCGCTCCATGAACGCGCCCGCCTTGGCGATGCCAAAGTCGACCAGCTTGACGCGCCCGTCGTAGCCGATCATCACGTTCTGAGGGCTGACGTCGCGGTGGATCAACTCCAGCGGGCGCCCATCCACGCCACGGCTGTGGTGCGCGTAGTCCAGGCCGGCGGCCACCTGCCCGCAGATGCGCGCGGCCACGCCATAGGGCACCGTGGCGCCGAACTTGGACTCCTCGGCCATGACGCGCCGCAGGTCCACGCCCTCCACGTACTCCATGGCGATGAAGATGTTGTCGCCCTCCTTCCCCAGTTCGTGCACCTGCACGATGTTGGGGTGGTGGAGCTGCGCGGCGATGCGCGCCTCGTCCAGGAACATCTGGACGAACTCGGGCTCCTCCGAGAGGTAGGGGAGGATCCGCTTGAGCACCACCAGCTCGGGGTCCGGCGGTCGCTGGGATAGGAACAGCTCCGCCATGCCTCCCACGGCGAGCCGCTTGATCAGCAGGTAGTTACCGAACGGAATGGCCGTCTGGGGCGAGCTCACGAAGAAAAGCCGTCTGTCTGAAGGTGAATGGGCTGGACTTTTCCGGAGCTTACCCACAATCACCGGCTCCTGGGAGCCAGGGACCCGCTTCGGTGGGTTCCGGACACCCACCCCGCCTTCCGGGCCCAAAAAGAAGCCGCCCCTCCCCGGGTGGGCGAGGGGCGGCTCGTTACGAACCAGCGATAGGAAGACGGACCGTTACGGCACTTCCGCCGGAGTGACCGTTCCCACCATGTCCGTCGTGCAGTCCGTCGGAATCAGGACGTAGGTGTACGGGTTCGTGGTGCCGGGGACGACGCCGTCCGCGTACTGGTTGCACTGGAAGGCCGTGCCACCATCGCTGGTCGTCGTGGTGCCGCCATCCGTGCATACCACGTTCGAGTACGTGTCCCAAACACCCCGGAGGCCGTTTTCAAACGTCACCGTGCCACCGTCCGCAGCAGCAGCGCGCACGTCGCACCCCTCTACGTTGTAGGTCTTGTAGTTGGCCACGAGGATGCCACCCGTCACCTCGAAGCCCAGGTAGGTGTCGTTCTCCGGCTCGTTCGGGCGCTGCTGCATCGCCGCGGGCGTCGCGTTCGTGATGGTCAGCGGGCCCGGAATGTGGACGCGCGTACCGCCAAGCTCCGGATTGGGAACCGCCACGCCACCCTCCGCGTCGCCGAAGCCTTCCGGCACGGTGTTGTCGGGCAGCGGCTCCCCGGAACCCTTCTTGGTGATGACCAGGTTCCCCGTCGCGCCCGTCACATCCAGCCGGAACGCGCTCTTGATGACCGGACGATAGGCCTCGCGCATGTTGGGGGCATTGTCAGTCGCCTGGGCATTGAACGTGCGGAACAAGCCCTGGACACGCAGCACATCGCCCACGACGGGTCCATATGCCTTGGTCTCGTCCGTGTAGAACTTGTCGACGAAGATACCCTCGGTCGGGAAGCACGAATCCACGACCCAGAACCGTGCAGTGTAGTCGCCTTGGTTGCCGCGCGTCATCTGGCTGACGGCCGTCACGATGACCTCGTCCAGCGTCACCGCCTCGCCACGGGTGCCACTCTCGCGCAGCCGTCCGATGGGGCCCTTGCCTTCGACCGGCTCGGGGCAGATCCGCGGGCCGGCGTCCTCGGGAGGCAGACCCGCGTCCGTCCCCGCGTCGGTGCCCGAATCAGCGCCACAGTTACCGATACAGCCCGCATCCGACGTCGGATCCGGATCGCCATCATCCTCCCGGCCAGAGCAGCCAGCAACGGAAGCCATCGTCGCTGCGGTGATCAGCGCCGCGGCGCCCAGCGTTTTGCGCAGTTCCATGTCTCGAGTCTCCATTCATTTCGGCGCCACGATTCGCGCAACGCCGACGCCTGCCGGCCTGAGGATGGGGCCTTATACCGGCGCCTTACGGGGGCCGGCAAGGAAGGCACCCACGGCACTGGTGACACGTGGGTGAACTCCAGGCACGTGAGTCCCGGATTCCACACTGGGTCCGGATTCGGGCCCGACACTCTCAGGATTCCGAGAAAGACGTCCCCCTGGCTTCTGCCCTCAAAGGAGGTACGAAGTCGTCCGGGCCGCGTCGTGAAGAGGCAACTCTACGATGGCTCTTCAGTCCACCGACCTGGATGGCCCGTCGCCGATTTGGGAAAGGTGCACCAGGTCGGCTCTTGTCTAATGGCCGGGAACGGGGATTGCTGAAGCCCACCCTCATGAGCCTCCGCGCCCTTTTCCCCTACGTCACCCTGACTTCGCTGTTCACTGCCTGCATCAACGTTCCCGACATCGTGGACGCACAACCCGATGCAGGCGACATCACTGAGCCCGATGGCGGCCCGCTCGACGGAGAGGTCACGCTCACGTCCGTCGATGGCGCGACGCACGTTCGAGCCACCGTCACACTCCAGATCAGCACGAGCGTGCAGCAACCCGACGCAGTCGAGCTTTCTGTCGGAAACGAACTGCTGGCTTCATTGCAGCCTCCCTACACGTACACCTGGGACACCACCTCGCTGCCCGAGACGACTCACACGCTGGTTGCCCGAGTCACGAAGGGGGGGCGTATCGCGACGAGCGATGAACGGCGGTTCGTCGTGGATCGCACCCCGCCCACCATCATCTCCAGGGAGCCCGCCCCAGATGACGACGCCGTCGCGGCTGGGAGCCCTATTCGCGTTCGCATTTCGGAGCCTGTGCAGAGCGCGACGCTGACCGGAACATCGGTCCGGCTCCGACTGGGAGGCGTCCTCATCGACCGCACTGTCGAACTCACGGAGGATGAGACCCTCCTGACCATCATCCCCACGGAGACAGGTCCCGTACCGCATGAGTTCGAGTTGGCGCTGGCCGACTCGATTACGGATCTGGCCGGCAACCGGCTTGAGGACTCAGGCAGGACGTGGTCATGGCGCGCTCCGGCATGGCTGAGCGTCGGCCCAACAGCGGGAGTCAGCCCTCCCTGGGCGAGTTCACCCCATCTGCACCTTGCCCCGGGCACCGCTCCGCTCCTGACCTGGAGGAACGCCACAAGCATTTCAGTCCGCAGCTTCCAGGAGGGCAACTGGAACAACCTGGGCGGGGACCTCAACGTACGCGCCAATGACATTGATGTGTTCCCGTCAGCCCCCACGGTCATCAACCACGATGGCACCCCATTCGTGAGCTGGACCGAGGAGGAAATTGGCGGAGGCACCGCCTATGTCCGCGCCTGGGTTACCAGCGATTGGCAGTCCGTTGGCGACGCAGTGGACGGGGCGGGCAAGCCAGATCTCCATTTCGGCACCGAGTCGTCTCCGTGGCTCACAGTCATCCAAGACGGTCCGGAGCAGGGAGCAACGAGCATCCGCGTTCGTCGGCAGAACGGTGCGCAGTGGGAGAACGTCGGCGGCGCGTTCCGGGCAGTCACGGCCGAGCTCGGTCGCGTCAGCGACGTGTCCCTGAGATTCCACGCCGCCGTGCCCTACATTGCCTGGTCCGAGTTCGAACTGAACGAGCAGAACCACCCCATCAACGGCCGCGTTCACGTGTGGCGGCGAGTGTCCAATGAGTGGGTACCACTGGGCTCCGCCCTCAAGACTCATTCGTCCGATACCAGTGCGAGCCAGGTGGACATGAACCTGGATGGAAACGGCCATCCGCTGGTCGTCTGGTCAGAGACAACCCCGAACGGGCCAACGGGTACTGCAGCCAACGTCTACGTCTCAAGATGGGACGGCAGTCAGTGGGTTTCTCTGGGAAGCGGCTTGAGCGCCACCCCTGGAAACACCCCCGCGGACCATCCGTCCCTGGCTATGGCTCCCGACGGCACACCGATGGTGGCCTGGAGAGAGAGCGACGGCGCGACGAACCGCGTCCACGTCCGCCAGTGGGCAGGCTTCGAATGGAGGGCCCTCCATGGCTCCAGCAACGTTCTGCCGGACGCCACGAGCGTGGGCAGCCTGAATCTCCAGGTGGACGCGGACGGTATCCCCTGGGTCGCGTGTGAGGCCACGGCCGAAGATGGGCATCCACGAATCTTCGTCTACCGCTTCAACCGTTAGCCAGCCCCATGCCGCCAGTCGCTACACTGGCGGCATGGCATCCTCTCCCCTCCCCTTCCTCCGCGGCCTGCGGCCCACGCTGCACATCGCCCATCGTGGGGGCGCGGCCGTGGCGCCGGAGAACACGCTGGCGGCCTTCCGGCAGGCCGTGGAGCGCTACCGCACGGAAATGCTGGAGCTCGACGTCCACCTCACCCGGGATGGGGAGCTTGTCGTCGCCCACGACGCCACGCTTGAGCGCTGCACGGACGGCACCGGCCCCCTGGCCGCGCTCACGCTGGCCGAACTCCAGCGGCTGGACGCGGGCTTCCACTTCACGCCCGATGAAGGCCGCACCTTCCCGTTCCGAGGCCAGGGCGTGCGCATCCCCAGCCTCCGCGAACTGCTGCGCGCCTTCCCCGACCTGCGCCTCAACGTGGAGCTCAAGCCGGATGTCCCTGGCATCGAGGACACCTTCGCCCAGGTGCTTCAAGAGGAAGGGGCCCTGGAGCGCGTGTGCATGGGCAGTGAGCTGGACACCGTGGCCGAGCGGCTGGCCGAGCGCCTTCCCTCCGCCTGTCACTTCTATCCCCGCGATGCGCTCGCGGCGTTCGTCATCGCCCTGCGTGGCGGGGATACGCCGCCGGAGGATCCGCGCTACACCGTGCTCGACATGCCGCTCTACTTCGGTGAGGTCCGGCTGGTGGACACGGACTTCCTCCGGCAGTGCGCGGCCCGGGGCAAGTGGGTCAACGTCTGGACGGTGGATGACCCAGGGGAGATACGGCAGCTCCTGACGGAAGGCGTCGGCGGCATCATGACCGACCGGCCGGACGTCCTGAGGCAGATCATGGACGCTCCCTCGAAGCCGGGCTAAGCCCCGGATTCATGCCTCGCACCCCCGCTCGCACGCGCTCGAAGCCCGCCCAGGCCGCCCCTGCCCAGGAAGAGGCCCCCTCGGCCCCTCCGCGCTCCCGCAACACGATGCGCGTCAAGGTGCCCAAGGCGCGGCGCTTCGTGGCGCTGGCGGGCAACATCGGCGCGGGCAAGACGACGGCGGCGAAGATGATCAGCCAGGCCTTCGGCTACGAGCTGTTCGACGAGCCCGTCATCGACAACCGCTTCCTGCGTGACTACTACGCGGACATGACTCGCTGGTCCTTCACGCTCCAGCTCGAGTTCCTCATCCGGCGCGTCGAACACCACGAGCTCATCCATTCGTACCGTCGCAGCTGCGTGCAGGACCGCACGCTGTACGAGGACCCGGAAATCTTCGCCAAGTACCTCCACGGCCTGGGGCACCTGACGGACGCGGAGCTGGACCTGTACTACGAGTACTTCCAGCGGCTGTCGCGCCACATCATCCGGCCCGACAAGGTCATCTGCTTCGAGGTCGGCAGCGTGGACGTGCTCCTCCAGCGCATCCGCACCCGAGGCCGTGAGGAGGAGAAGGGCATCCGCCACCAGTTCCTCCGGGGCCTCAACGGCTACTACGCCAGCTTCCCCCAGGTGCTGCAGGAGAAGTACAGCGTGGACTGCCTCACCCTCGACGTGTCGAAGCAGGACATCCGGCGCGGCCGGGGGCGCGAGGAGTTCCTCGACCGCGTCTCCACCTTCCTGGCCTGAGCGGCGCACCCGCGTCTGTCACCTGCACGGACATTGTCTGGCCCATCGCGTCAGCGCTTGGGATATCCACCGGATGAACCGGCGCGGCCCCGCCGCAGGCTCCGTCCGACAACCCAAGGTGCGAGATGACCGACCCGAGCGCGAAGAATCCGAAGGACACGGAGGTGGTGATGACTCAGCTCATCCTGCCTCCGGACGCCAACAACCTGGATGCCGCCTTCGGCGGCAAGGTGATGCAGTGGATTGACGTCTGCGGGGCCGTGGCCGCGCAGCGCCACTGCCGGCAGGTCGTGGTGACGGCCTCCATGGATGATTTGCACTTCCACGCCCCCATCAAGGTGGGTTGGATCGCCCTGCTGCACGGCAGGGTGCTGGCCGCCTTCCGCACCTCCATGGAGGTGGGCGTCACGGTGCACGCGGAGAACCCGCTCACCGGCGAGCGACACCTCACCACCAGCGCGCTGCTGACCTTCGTGGCCCTCGACAAGGCCGGCAAGCGCGTCCCGGTGCCGCCCCTGCTGATGGAGACAGACGCGGACCGCGCCGCCTTCCAGGAGGCCCAGGCCCGCCGGACGCTGCGGCTGGCCCGGCAGAAGGAGAACCAGTCCTGGCTGAAGGTGATGACGCCCATCGCGGGCGCCTGACGCACGAAGGCCGGGCGAGGCATCCGCCCCGGCCCGGCCTTCCCTCCCGCGTCAGGGGCGTTACCGCGGTGGCTCGGCTCAGGTCGTGAACGACGTGCCGCAGCCGCAGGAGGACTTCGCGTTCGGGTTGTTGAACTTGAAGCCCGAACCGGTGATGGCGGAGACGTAGTCAATCTCCGTGCCCGCGAGGTACTGGCTGCTCATCGGGTCGGAGGCAATCTGCACGCCGTCCTGCTCCCAGACGGCGTCACCAGCCTTGGACTCCTTGACCAGGTTCAGGTCGTAACCCAGGCCGCTGCAGCCGGCGGGCACGACGCGGATGGAGAAGAAGTAGCCCTCGAAGCCTTGGGCCTTGATGACGCTCTTCACCTGCTGGATGGCGGCGTCCGTCAGGCGCACGGCCACCGGAGTGGCCTGGGAAGCCGGCGAGGCGGCGGGGGCGGCGGAAGTCGTGGGGGTGCTGTCCATGTCCATGTCTCCTCTGGAGGACTTATAACGCCCGGGCCCGGAAAAGCCATGGGCCCAGCCCCTGGGTTATATGCATCCGACATGGCTCGGACCTTCCAGACGCTGCTGGCCGGAGTGAAACAAGAGATTCGCGAGGTCTCCGTGGAGGACGTGAAGCGGCTGCTGGATGCCCGGGCCTCCGTGCGGCTGCTGGACGTCCGGGAGGCGGACGAATACGCCGGTGGCCGGCTGCCCGGCGCCCTACACATTCCAAGGGGTTACCTGGAGCTACGCGTCGAAAGTCAGGTCCAGCGTGACGAGGAGCTGGTCGTCTACTGCGCCGGTGGCACCCGCTCCGCCCTGGCCGCCAAGACGCTGAAGGAGCTGGGGTACGAGCGGGTGGCCTCCCTGGCCGGCGGCTACAACCGGTGGAGTGACGCCGCCCTCCCGGTAGAGAAGCCCTTTGTCCTCACCGCCGAGCAGAAGGAGCGTTACCGTCGCCACCTGAGCCTCCCCGAGGTGGGCGAGGCGGGACAGGCGAAGCTGCTCCAGGCCCGCGTCCTGCTGCTGGGCGCCGGCGGACTGGGCTCGCCGGCGGCGCTGTACCTCGCCGCCGCCGGGGTGGGCACGCTGGGCATCGTCGACTCGGACGTGGTCGACCTGAGCAACCTCCAGCGGCAGGTCATCCACACCCGCGAGCGCCAGGGCCAACCCAAGGTGGCCAGCGCCCGGGCCGCGATTGAAGCCCTCAACCCGGACGTGGAGGTGGTGGGTTTCGAGGAGCGGCTCACCTCGCACAACGTGCTGAAGATTCTGGAGCGCTTCGACCTGGTGCTCGACGGCGGGGACAACTTCCCCACGCGATACCTGCTCAACGACGCGTGCGTCATGCTCGGCAAGCCCAACGTCCACGGCTCCATCTTCCGCTTCGAGGGTCAGGTGACGTCGTTCGTCCCCGGCCAGGGCCCCTGCTACCGCTGCCTCTACCCCGCCCCGCCGCCGCCCGAGTTGGCGCCCTCGTGCGCGGAGGCCGGCGTCCTGGGCGTACTGCCCGGACTCATTGGCCTGCTCCAGGCCACCGAGGCGCTCAAGCTCATCCTTGGCCAAGGTGAACCCCTGGTGGGACGGCTGCTCACCTTCGACGCGCTGGGCACCCGCTTCCAGGAGCTCAAGCTGCGCCGGGACACGCAATGCCCCGTATGCGCGCCGGGCGCGACGGTGGAGCTCATCGACTACGAGCGTTTCTGCGCCGTCCCCACGCCCGCCTGAGGTGCCCACACGCCATGCCCATTCCCGAGATTGCCCCCGCCCGCCTCGCCGAGCTGCTCGCCGGCCCCGCGGAGTCCCGCCCCGCCCTGCTCGACGTGCGCTTTGCTTCGGAGAATGCCTGGGTGGCCCTGCCGGACTCGCTGCTGATTCCCCTGCCGGAGTTGGAGGAACGCGCGGAGGAGCTGGAGCCCCTGCGCGGCCGGCCCGTGGTCGTCTACTGCCACCATGGCGTGCGCAGCCTGGACGGCGCGGCCTACCTGATGTCGTTGGGCATCGACGCGGTGTCGCTGCGAGGCGGCATTGACTTGTACTCCCGGCAGGTGGACCCCCGCCTGCCCCGCTACTGACGGGGCGGCACGCCGCTAACCCACGAAGGCGGACAAGTCTTCGGTCTGCTTGTTGATGAGGCCGGGCTTGATGTCGACCTCGAACATGAAGGGCTCCTTCAGCGGCCCGCCCTGCAGCTCCAGCTTGTGGCGGCCCTCCATGAGGTCGAGCTTCATGCCCTTGTTGCCCAGATAGGGCCCCAGGTCCTGGCCATTGCGCTTCACGGAGATGCCGCGCAGACCGTCCGGCTTCAGCGTCAGCTGGAGCTGGCCCCGGCGGAACTCGTAGGTGAAGGACTTGGCCTGACCGGGCTCACCGAAGGCGAGCGTGTCGACCTCCTCCTTGTAGATGCCCTGCTGCTCGTTCACCAGGATGAGCGTGTCCTGGAGATGGGCGCCCGCCGCATTGACGAGGGGCGTCTCCCCCAGCTCCGTCACCGGCTGCTGGCTGCCGCAGCGCTCGGTGTGGCGCACCGAGACCTTCACCTTCTCGTTGGTGTTGACCGACAGCGTCACCGACTGTCCGTCGGAGGCGCGGCTGTTGAGCACCGCGAGGATGGGCTTGTGGAACACCAACCCCACGGCCACCAGCCCCACGATGAACCCGACCGTGGCGATGTTGCGCCTGGCCACACCCGCGCGAGCGCTCCGCGCGGACTTCTCCAGCGCCCGGTCCACCTCGGCGTCCTCGGCGCGCGAACGCGCCAGGGCCACGCTCGACGTCCTCGAACGCGGCGGGGCCGACGGCATCTCCGCGCGGCTCGACGTGCGGCGGCGCGGCTGGGCCTCGGAGGGGTGGATTCCGGACTGCATCCCTGTCCGGCGGCGAGGGGGCGGCGGCGCGGGCTCCGGCGGAGGGAGCATGGTCCGCTCGTCGTCCAGCTCCTCGTCCTCCATCCGGGTGCGCTCGTCGACCGCCGCCATGCTCGCGCGCGAGCGGGACGGAGGCGGCGGCCCTGGATCATCCACGATGGGCGCGGCGCGCGTGGCGGAGCGACGAGGCGGGGGCGGCTCGCCCACGCCGGTCCGGCTCAGGTCCGAACGGGAGCTCGTCCGCGCAATCTGCGTGGAGTTGGGGTTGGACGGACGGCGCAGCTCCGCGGACGTCCTGCTCCGGCGCGGCGGAGGGGCCTCATCGACGCCAGACGGCGCCTCCCACTCCCCCTGCTCGTCGGGCTCCACCGCGGGCGCCGCGGCCGAGGTGCGCCGAGGCCCCATGGACGTCCGGGAAGACGCGCCACGCTGACGCTCGCGAACCGAGGCCTCACCCGGAGGCGCCTCCCAGTTCATGTCCGCGGCGGCGGAGGTGCGGCTGCGGCCACGCTCCTGCGGCGGCGGCGTGGGCGGCATGGGCGTGCCGGAGTTCGCGGAGTCCTCGCCCACGGGAACGACCTGCCCCTGGGCCTTCTCCTCGGCCAGGCGGTCGGCGAAGAGCGTCTCCATCAGCTCGGAGATCTGCACCGAGCCGGCCACCCAGCGCTGCCCGACGAGAATCTCCTCCAGCGCCATCTGGAACTGGCGCGCGTCCCGGTAGCGGTCGTCCGAGTTCTTCGCGATGGCCCGCATCACCACCGGGTCCATCTCCTCCGGCACGTCCGCCACCTGTGAAGGCGCGGCGATGGCGCACTCCATGGCGGCCTGCAGCGTGGCCAGCTCCGAGTCGCGCTTCAACGGACGCACGCCCGTGAGCAGTTCGTAGAGCACCAGGCCGATGGCGAAGATGTCCGCGCGGCCGTCCAGCGGCTTGCCGGCGGCCTGCTCCGGCGCCATGTACGCGAACTTGCCCTTGATGGCGCCCGACTTCGTGAGCGACGCCTGATCCGCCGCCTTGGCGATGCCGAAGTCCACCAGCTTCACCGAGCCGTCGAAGCTGATCAGGATGTTCTGCGGCGAGATGTCGCGGTGCACCACGCGCAGGGGCCGGCCCGCGTCATCCGTGCGGCTGTGGGCGTAGAACAGGCCCTCGCAAGCGGCGGCGACGATGCGGATGGCCAGCGGCCGGGCCACCCACTGGCCCGTGCTGGCGGCCTTGCGCATCACCCGGCCCAGGTCCTCGCCGTGGATGAACTCCATGGCGATGTAGTAGGTGCCGTTGGCCTCGCCGAACTCGTAGACCTGGGCGATGTTCGGATGATTGAAGCGCGCGGCAATCAGCGCCTCGTTCCGGAACATCTCCACGAACTCACGGTCCTCCGCGAGGTGCGGGAGGATGCGCTTCACCACGAGGTTCTTGTGGAACCCCTCAATGCCCGTCTGGCGCGCCAGCCAGACTTCGGCCATGCCGCCCGTGGCGAGCTTCTTAAGAAGCTGATATTTCCCGAATGATTGAGGGTTCATCCCGGGACATTGCCGGCGGGGAGCAGGCTCAGGTGGAATGCAGCAGGGCAGCGCATCTTAGAGGACAGCCACTTCGGAGGCAAAGGCACCCCGGATTCAAATCCGGGTGGGTACTGCTCGCCAGCCTCCTCATTGCAACTACCACGGTTGCGGCTCCCGCGAACGATCAGATTCGCGTCGAACGCCGGGGGGACGTCCTGGAACTCCGCTGGTCCGACGCGGAGGAGCGGCTCCAGGGGACCATCCACCCAGCCATGCCAACGGAGGGTGAGCCCATCTCCGTGTCGTTGCATGTAGGCAACTTCGAGGGCCCCGAATTCGATGGCCCCCTCACCGTCACCTTCCACCCCACCGGGTCGCCGTCCCAGCAGACGAAGACGCTGACGCGGGACGGGGTCAACTGGCACACCCAGTTCACCCCGGACGAGCCCGGGCCGTGGGATTTGGAGGTGCGATACCGCGGCACCCACCTCAAGGTGATCACCGCGCGCTTCTCCGTGGCCCGCTCGCCCCTCCCCCGCGGCATGGGCTGGGGATTGATTCTGGTGGGTGCTGGCACGGCGCTGGCCCTGGGCCTGCGCAACGTCCTGCGGCGCGTGAAGTCGTCCGGCGCCACCCCTGTGGCAACGGTGACTCCGCCTCCACCGGCGGCGCCCTCCACGCCGGAAGCGGGCAGCCCCCCCACCCCGCCGGCCGATCCTCCGTCCAGCCAGTAACTCCTTCCAACCGACGGGCATTCGTACAGGGTCGCCTGCCGCGACATTGGGAACTTTCGTTCCCTGTCACGGCAACGTGACGGCCTGGTCACGGGTTTTCTACACCGTCAGGCCTGCTTTTCGTCCGGAACCGGACCCTACCCAGCCCTCCGCGTCCGCTCATCGAACGGGCACCCGTGTTGCAGTGGACGCGCTCCGGTGGCGGTCGGGGAGGCGTGGACATGGGCGGGTGGCGGGTGAATGAGCGGACGAGGCGGAACCTGCTCGTCGCAATCTTGATGGGCATGCCAGCGTGGGCTGTCGCCAAGACACCTGGCCCGCGGACGGAAGCAGCTGCCGCGACCGTGAAGGATGATCCGCTCTCAGGTGGCGTGGTGGACGGTGTGGAGCCTCCGGAGCTGTTGCTGCCGGAGGAGGACGGCGCCACGCAGGCGCAGCTTGAGGGCGCCATGGCCCAGGCCCTGCCGCCGCCGTCGAGGACGTCTCCCGGCGCGCAGCCGCCCTCCGTGAAGCCGCTCCCTGGAGCGGATGACGGGGCGAAGGCCGAGCAGGACGCGAACCAGCGCAAGCCAAAGCAGCGGCCCGGTCAGCCGCAGGACGACTCGCTGGGCGAGAATCCGGACGCGATTGACGACAAGCCCAAGGGCGGGGCGCAGGCCATCCGCGTCATCGGACGCGTGTCCGCTCGGGCCCGCGCCGACGAGCGCACCCAGTACCAGCGCAACCTCTCCATCGCGGACGCACGCGTGGGCGTGCGCACGTCGCTGGCCAACCTGGAAGCCGAAGTGACGGCGGACCTGGCGGACTCGCAGATGCTCAAGGACGCCTTCGTGCGTCTGGCGGATGACCGCAAGCGCTTCCGCCTCTACGGCGGCCAGTTCAAGACGCCCTTCCTTCAGCGCTCGCTGGAGTCGTCGTGGGACCTGCCCATCCAGGCCCGCGGACTGGTGGAGGAGTACATCACGGAGACCCATCAGATGGGCGGCCGTCGCATGGGGCTGATGGGCGAGGTCCGGCTGAAGCAGGTCTGGGGGCTCAAAATCTCCGCGGGCTTCTTCCAGGGGGCCATCGACGAGGCGGGCGTGCGGCTGAAGGAGGACGCCGCCGCGCGCGTGAGCCTGCGGCCCTTCAACTTCAAGCCGCTCACCGTGGGCGTGAGCACCTACGTCTCCGAAGCCATGGACCTGGCGCGCAAGCACGCGGTGGCCGCGGACGCGGAGCTGAAGCTTGCGGGCTTCGTCTTCACCGGCGAGGCCATCTCCGGGCGGCTGCCCCTGGGGCCCTTCACGGCGCAGATGCTGCTGGCCCAGTACCTCATCCACGTGGGCGACGAATGGGCCATCCAGCCCGTCGCGGGCGTGGAGGCCCTGCAGCTTCGCGGCGACACGGTGCGGGGGGACGGACATTCGCTGGTGGGCGGCTTCAACGTGCTGCTCGGCACTCGCTTCCGGGCCCAGTTCCAGACGGAGCGCGCGCTGCGCCCCGGCGATGAATTCCCGGGGCTGCAGCACTCCATCGAACTCGGCGCACGCTTCTGAGCACGGAGACCCAAACGATGCTGTCGTTCGCGGAAGGTGAAGTCACCAAGCTCCGGCGGGAATTCAAGCTGGTGCTGGAGGAGAAGACGGCCTCGGCCCTGGGCACGCGCCTGTCGCTGGAGCTGGAGGGGCACCTGCCGCCTCCCACGCGCATCGTGTCCGTCTACTTCGACCGGCCCGGTGGCCCGCTGGCGGCGCGGGCCCTGCTCACGCCAGACGACTGTCTCAAGGTCCGGACGAAGGAGTACGCACCGGACCTGGGCGCGGACGGCGAGGCGCGCGTGGTGCTGGAGGTGAAACGGGAGCGCCGCGGCCTCACGCAGAAGCGCCGCGTCTGGGTGCCGCGCTCGGACCTGGGCCGCGTCCTTCGCGGCGGGGCCAGCCTGCTGCCGCTCATCGCCGGAGGCAGCCTCGGCCCGGTGCTGGCGGTGACGTACACGCGCCACGTGTACCAGTCGTCGCGGGCGTGGCGGGTGACGGTGGATCGGGACATTCGCTACCACCGGATTGCGCCGGAGCAGGCGCTGTCCCAGCTTGCGTTGTCGGTGGAGCGGCTGGAGCCCGCGCAGTGGGTGGAGCCGCGAGTGGTGGTGGAGGTGAAGCACCTCGGGCAGGAGCTGCCCGAGTGGCTGGCGTCGCTCAATCCGGGCGGAGCGCCGGCCTACAGCAAGTTCGCAGAGGGAATGGCGAAGGTCCACGCTTTCGCCTCGGATGGCGTCGCAGGGGGATAGGGCACAGTGTTCATCGACTTCGAGGGAATTGACGGAAGCGGCAAGACGACGCTCTCCAACCTGCTGGCCGCGAAGCTGAAGCGGCTGGGCTACCGGGTGGCGCATGCGCGGGAGGGCGGCGAGTTGCAGGCGCCCGCGGCGCGGCGCATCCGAGAGCTGACGCGAGACTCCCGGCTGCTGGAGATGTCTCCACGCACGGAGTTCTTCCTCAACCTGGCGCGGGACGCCCAGCAGTTGGATGAAGTGGTGGCGCCCGCGCTGTCCCGGGGCGAGGTGTGCATCACCGACCGCTACCTGTACTCACACCTGGCGCTCAGCGGCGGAGGCCGCGGGCTGCCCATGGACGAGCTGCGGCCCGCGTGCGAGCTGGCCTCGCAGGGGCTGTGGCCGGACCTGGTCATCCTGGTGGACGTGGATCCGGACCTCGCCCGGCTGCGCAAGCGCCTGGGCAAGCTCCAGAGCAAGCGCGCCAGTGACGGGGACAGCCGGAAGGGGCTGGTGGGCGCGGGCCTGGCGGTGCGCGTGCGCGAGTCCTTCCTGGAGATGGCGCGCAAGGACCCGCAGCGGTGGCTCATCCTGGAGAACAACGACGTCCCCCTGCGCGTGCTGGAGCAGCGGCTGGTGGACGCCGTCGTCGCCCGGCTGGAGGGGCGCGAGCAGCAGGTGCAGCGCATCGTCCCGGCGCCGGCCCGGCCGCGCCATGCCAGCCCCACCACGCTCCAGAACCTGGAGGAGCGCTTCTTCCAGACGCTGGACACCGTGGAGCAGCGCGAACCGGCGCTCGCGGTGTGGATGTTGAGCGGAATCCCGGGCCTGGCAGCGCACCAGCAGCGCCTGGCCTTCGCGGAGCGCTTCCCGGGCCTCACCGCGCGCGGCATGGTGGGCCTGGATGACGTGCCGGCCATGGACCTGCGCGAGTTGCTGTCGGACCTGGCGCCCGCGGAGGTGGCCTTCAGCCTCACGGGCCGCACGGACTCGCGCGCGGCCATGCTCCGTCAGCGGCTGTACGCGCGGGCCCCGACGGAGGTGCTGGCCAGCCTCAAGCAGGACGGCTCGGCCCCGGCGTGGGCCCTGCGTGAGCGCGCCATGCGGGACGGGCGGCTGGCGGACGTGCTCGCGGGGCTCGCGGGCCAGGACTGCGAGGAGTCCTGGGTGGTGCGCGAGGCGGGCATGCAGCGCAAGCTGTTCGCGGAGGTGGCGCGCAGCCTCACCTGTGTTCCGGGGGCGCGGGCGGATGCGCTGCGCGAAGTCCTGCTGCCGCATGACCGGCTGGCGGTGCTGCGCAGCACCCAGGGCCTGGACACGCCGGTGGCCCGGGGCCTGCGGGAGTCCCTGGCGGGCAAGGCGCTGAAGTTGGTGCTCCGCTCGCTGACGGGCCTGGACACCGAGGAGGCCTGGGCGCTGCGCGAGCGCGGCGCGCCGCAGACGAAGGAGGCGCTGGATTCGGTGGACGGCATGGCTGCCTCGCGGGCCTGGAAGCTGCGTGTGGACCACCTGGGCCGGTGGCCCACCACCGCGCTGTCCTCCTTGAAGGGACTGCCCATGGGGCCTCACGCGCAGGCGCTCGTCGAGCGCGTGCTGGCGGAGCATCCAGACCGGCTGCCGGTGCTGCGCAACGCCTACGCCGTGGCCGCCACCGCACGGACGCTCTCTCAGCAGCCCGCGCGCACGCCCCGCGTGGACACCTCTTCCCGGGTGGAGGCCTAGGTCACCGACATGGACGCACCATTCTCAGCCCTGTTCGAAGGCGCGAAAGCGGAGTTCAGCGCGCTGTCCGTCACCGCGATTCTGCCGCGGATGCTGGCCGCGGCGCTCATTGGCACCCTGCTGTCGCTGAGGCCCTGGCGCCTGCTCATGAAGCGGGCGCTGCCCAAGGCGGACATGATTCAGGCGCAGGTGCTGCTGTGCGCCGCGGCGGCGGTCATCACCGCCGTCATCGGCGACAGCCTGGCGAAGGCCTTCGGGCTGGTGGGCCTGGGCGGCTTCGTGCGGTTCCGCTCGGGGCTGAAGGACCCGCGTGACGCGGCCATCCTCTTCCTGATGATTGGACTGGGCATGGCGTGCGGCCACGGCAGCCTGGGGCTGGCCTCCGTCGGGATGCTGTTCGTGATGGCCCTGCTCTTCGTGCTGGACTGCTTCAACCGCGAGGAGGCGCCCCCCGCCACGGCGAAGCAGCGGCTGGTGCTGTCGGCGCAGTCGGATGACCTGGTGGGCGCGGAGGCCACGCTGCGCCGGGTCCTGGGTGAGCGGAACGTCATGGTGAAGAGCTGCGCGCTCGACTTCGACGGGCGACGGCTGGAGCTGGAAGTCGAGGAGCCCGAGCCGGGCTCCCTCGCCGCGGCGCTGGGCCGCACGGAGGGGGCGGCCCTGCGGGGCTTGCGGTGGACGGCGGTGAATCCGAGGAGCACACGGGAGGAGCGGGTATGAGGCGCAGCTGGGTGGCCGTGTTCGCGGCGGGATGGTTGGTGGCGTGTGGCGGCAACAGCCTGCCCGCGGGAGATTCGCAGGGCCCGACGCCCGGCGGAGGACTGCCGGGAGAGCCGGTGGTGCCGGGAGGACCGGGTGGACAGGGCAACGGAGAGGAGCCCACCGGGTCGCAGTCGCTGTGGCCGCTGACCGCGGGCAGCACCTGGACCTATGACATCCAGGACCCCGTCGAGGGCAACTTCCAGAAGCAGGTGACGGTGGTGGGCCCTGGCGAGGTCCCCGGCCAGGCGGGCATCAACGCCGTCCAGGTGCACAGCCGCCAGGACCGCGTGCTCAACGGCACCCTCTATGAGGAGTACTCGTGGCAGGTGGAGCTCACCAACGGGCTCGTCGTGCGCCTGCGCGAGGACGACTACCGCGACGGCCAGCAGGTCCGCTCCACCACCTGGTCTCCGGCCACGGTGAAGTCCGTGGCGCGAGTCCCGGACGCCCTGCCCTGGACGTACAAGAGCGACGTGCTCGAGTACATCACCATGGGCGACGGCTCGAAGGACCAGAAGGACCCGACGTACATCTGGAAGGTGCTCGAATCCGGCGTGACGGTGACGACGCGGGCGGGAACCTTCACCAACGCCGTCAAGATTCAGCGCGACAAGGTCAACAACAACGGCGAGGTGAAGCAGGACAAGACGCGCCTCTACTGGCTCGTCCCGGGCATCGGAAAGGTGCGTGAGGAAGGCGAACGCACCGAGGACCTGGCGTCCTACGACATCAAGCCTTGACGCCTGACCGGGGAGGAGGCGGACACACGGGGCCCTGCCCCGCCGCCTCCTCCTCTGGGCGGGGGCAGGATGAAGGTCAGCGGTTGAACGGTTGCGCCTCCATCCCGAGCTTGTTCGGGAGGAGGCCCCATGCACCGGATGACCCCCTTTCACCTTGCCCCCTGGGTGGCCGCGCTGATGCTGGTGGCGAGCACCGCGAGTGCAGGGACGCTGTATCGGGACCCGTATCTGCAGAAGGTGGGGCCGGACACGGCGACGATTGCCTTCCGGCTCGCCGCCAACTGCCAGGCGGAGGTGCGCTACGGCGAGGGAGCAACCAACCAGGCCGCCGTCTCCCAGGACGCTGGGAAGGTACATGCGGTGGTGCTGACCGGACTGGAGCCGGGCACCGAGTACACATACGAGGTGTCGGCGTGTGGCCTGCGCACGCCGCTCACCCGCTTCCGTACCGCGCCGGTGCCGGGGACCCGCAGCGTGCACTTCGTGACGGTGGGCGACTTCGGCACGGGCGGCTCGAACCAGAGGAAGGTCGCCGCGGCCCTGGTCAAGCGGGAGGCGGAGCTGTTCGTCGCGCTGGGGGACAACGCCTACGCCGATGGCACCGAGGCGGAGATCCAGAACAACCTCTTCGTGCCCATGGAGGCCCTGCTGGCCCGGGTGCCGTTCTTCGCGGCCATCGGCAACCATGAGTACGTGACGAACCAGGGGCAGCCCTACCTGGACAACCTCTACCTGCCCTCCAACAACCCCGAGGGCACGGAGCGCTATTACTCGTTCGACTGGGGCCACGTGCACTTCGTGGCGCTCGACTCCAACTGCGCCGTGGGGCTGGCGTCGGCGGACCGTTGCACGCGGGATGCGCAGAAGGCGTGGCTGGAGCGGGACCTGGCGGGGTCGACGCAGCCATGGAAGATTGTCTTCTTCCACCACCCACCCTGGTCCAGCGGCGAGCACGGCTCGCAGCTCTCCATGCGCCGTCACTTCGGCCCCATCATGGAGAAGTACGGCGTGGACCTGGTGCTCACCGGTCACGACCACAACTACGAGCGCAGCAAGCCCATGAAGGGTGACGCCGTCGCCGGGTCCGGCGAAACGGGCATCCCCTACCTCGTGGTGGGCGGCGGCGGCGCGACGCTGCGGAAGCTCCCCGGCAGCAAGCCGGACTGGAGCGTCATCCGAGACAACCAGGCCTATGGCTTCCTCGACGTGACGGTGGTCGACGGCACGCTCACCGCGCAGTTGCTCGGGGTGAACGGAGACATCGTGGACCGCTTCACGCTGCGGAAGGAGCTGCCGCCCCAGGAGCAGCTTCCCGAGGGGGCGCTGACGCTCCTCGTGGAGGGTGAGCGAGGCGTGGTGCCCCACCGCGCCTTCTTCCGGGCCACGCCGTCCTTCGAGGCCGCCACGGTGACCTGGGATTTCGGTGACGGCGGCGCGGCCGAGGGAGCGGTCGCCGAGCACGTCTTCGCCATTCCCGGGCAGTACACGGTGACGGCCACCGCCACCCAGGGCTCGGTGATGCAGACGGCCACCGCCCTGGTCCAGGTGGCGGCGACAGAGACGCCCGGTGAGGAGCCCCAGACGCCGGACTCCGGCACGACAGACCCGGGCTCACCGGCCCCCCGTCCGGGGCTTCCGGACTCGCCCGGCCCCCCGGATGACGGCCTGAGCAGCGCGAGCGGAGGCTGCGCCGCGGGGCCCACCGCCACCCTCCTCCCGGCGGCCCTGGCCCTGCTTGCCGCGGGGCTGCTTCACCGGCGCCGTAAATAGGGCCTCCCCCGCCCTGGTCGCCCGCGCCCCTCCTCCTGACGACACCTGGAGGTGGGCCGGGCGTCCGCCAGGGCGGATTTGCTTTCCGCGCTTGTCAACCCGGCCCGAGGGATGCAAAGCCGCATTCCGTCATGGCCACCCAACGCAAGTCCCGCCCGCACTCGCGGTCGGCCCCGAAGAAGTCCGGCGCCCCGTCCAGGAAGAAACTCGCCCCCTCCGAGCGGCCCGAGCGGCCCCTGCGAGAAGACCTGGTCCTCCAGGCCTGCCTGGAGGCCTACGCCTCGGTCCGGCACGAGGGCCGCATGGCGGACCGCGCGCTGGACTTCACCCTGCGCCGCAAGGCCAACCTCTACTCCAACGAGCGCCGCGCCGTGGCCGAGCGCGTCTACGGCCTGCTGCGCCGCCAGCGGACGGTGGACTTCCTGCTGTCCCGCGCCCACCCTCGCTTCGACAGCCTGGACACGTCGCGGCAGGACGTGCTCCGGCTGGCCGCCTCGCGCGTCCTCTACGGCGAGCCCCAAGGTCTGGTGGCTCGCCAGTCCGCGCTGGCGCCCCCGGATGCCCAGGCCCTGAGTGCCCTCCCCGAAGCCGCCGCCGCCCTGGAGGCCCTGCCCGCCCGCGAGCGCTTCCCCATCGCCGCGTCGCTGCCGGACTTCCTCGCCGACCGCTTCCTCCAGACGTTCGGCCGGGATGCCGCGCGCGCCGCGGAGGCGATGAACGAGCGCGCCCCGCTGGTCGCCCGCGCCAACCTCCTCAAGGGGGACCGCGACGCGCTGGCGCAGCGGCTGAAGGCGGAGACGGTGGACGTCAAGCCCACGCCGCTGTCGCCCATGGGCCTGGTGCTGGAGACGCGCATCAACGCCTTCTCGCTGGAGAGCTTCCGCGACGGGCTGCTGGAGCTGCAGGACGAAGGCAGCCAGCTGCTCGGCATGCTGGTGGACGCGCCGCCCACGCGCGTGGTGGATGCGTGCGCGGGCGCCGGCGGCAAGACGCTGCAGCTCGCCGCGCAGATGAAGAACCGGGGTGACTTGCACGCGCTGGACATCGATGAGCGCCGCATGGAGGACCTGAAGAAGCGCGCGCGCCGCGCGGGGGTGCACAACGTGCGCGCCCAGCTCATCCCCCACGAGGGCCCGGAGGCCGACGGCGCGCTGGAACCCCTCAAGGGCAAGGCGGACCGGGTGCTGGTGGACGCGCCCTGCAGCGGCACGGGCACCTTGCGCCGCAAGCCGGACGCGCGCTACCGCCTCACGCCCGAGGATTTGGAGATGCATGTGGGCCGGCAGAAGGCCCTGCTGGCGCGCTTCGCCACGCTGGTGAAGCCCGGCGGCCGGCTCATCTACGGCACGTGCAGCGTGCTGCGGGAGGAGAACGAGAACGTGGTGGAGGACTTCCTCGCCAAGCACCCGGATTTCACGGTGAAGCCGGTGGCGGAGCTGCTGGGCGCGGAGCTGGCCGAGAAGGTCGGCCCCGGGCCCTTCCTCCGGCTGGCGCCCCACACCCATGGGACTGACGGATTCTTCGGCGCCGTCCTCGTCCGCGCGAAGTAACCTGCGGCCGGAGGAGGGAGACCCTGCTCATGCACCCTGCCGTCCGCTACCGCGTCTCCATGCCTCGGCCGCACACGCACCTGCTGGAGGTGGAGGCCTCCTTCCCAGGAGGCGCCAGCGAGCTGGACGCCGTGCTGCCTGTGTGGACGCCCGGCAGCTACATGGTGCGGGAGTTCGCGCGGCAGGTGCAGGACGTGACGGCCCATGCGCCGGACGGCACGCTCCTGCCGGTGCGGCGCGTGGACAAGCGCACCTGGCGGGTGGATGCGGGGGGCGTGGCCGTCACGCTGCGCTACCGCCTCTACGCCAACGAGCTGACGGTGCGCACCAACCACCTGGACGGCTCGCACGCCTACTTCAACGGCGCCGCCACGTTCCTCTACACGGAGGCCACGCGCGGGTTGGAGCACCACGTCACGGTGGACGCGCCCGCGGGCTGGCGGACCTTCTGCGCGCTGGGCCAGCGCGCCAACACCTTCGTCGCCCAGGACTACGACGAGCTGGTGGACAGCCCCTTCGAGGTCGGTCCCCACACGCCGCTCACCTTCAGCGTGGAGGGCGTGCCACACGAAGTCGTGGTGTGGGGCGACACGGTGCAGGACCCGGAGCGGCTGTGCGCGGACCTCAAGCGCATCTGCGAGCACCAGGCCCGCGTGTTCGGCGGCCTGCCCATGCCGCGCTACCTCATCCTGCTGTACCTGACGGACCGGGGCCGAGGCGGCCTGGAGCACAAGGCCAGCACCGCGCTGCTGTTCCCTCGCGTCGGCCTCTCCACCAACCGAGGCTGGGAGGACCTGCTCACCCTGGTGGCGCACGAGTACTTCCACCTGTGGTTCATCAAGCGGGTGAAGCCGCGCGCGCTGGTGCCCTTCGACTACGCGAAGGAGAACTACACGTCCCTGCTGTGGGCCTTCGAGGGCGCCACGGCGTACTACGACAACCTCTTCGTGCGGCGCGCCGGGCTGATGTCCGCGCAGCGCTACCTCACGCGCCTGGGTGAAACGTTGACCGCGCTGCATGCCACGCCGGGGCGCCGCGTGCAGACGCTGACGGAGGCGTCGCTGGTGAGCTGGGTGAAGCACTACCGCCCGGACGAGAACTCGCCCAACAGCGCCATCTCCTACTACCTCAAGGGCGAGGTCGTCTCCGCGCTGCTCGACCTGGAGCTCCGCCGCGCCACGCATGACGCCCGGAGCCTGGATGACGTCGCGCGCCTCTTGTGGCAACGCCACGGCGACGGCTCCGGTGTCCCCGAGGACGGCGTGGAGGCCGCGGCCAGTGAGGTGGCCGGCGTGGACCTGACGCCCTTCTTTGACCGGGCGCTGCGCACCACGCAGCCGCTGGACTACTCCGTCTTCTCCCACGTGGGTCTGGAATTGAACTTCCGTCCGCGCGAGGCCGCCAGCGACAAGGGAGGCACGCCGCCGCCGCGAGGCCGAACGGGAGAAGGCAAGCCCAAGGGCTGGCTGGGCGTCACCACGCGGGGCAGCGGCACCATCGCCGTGGTGATGGATGGCTCGCCCGCACAGGACGCGGGGCTCTACGTGGAGGACGACCTGGTCGCGCTGGATGGCTGGAAGGTGGACGGCGCCAGCCTGCTGCCGCGCTGCGAGGAGCGGCGGCCCGGCGAGACGGTGCGGCTCACGGTGTTCCGCCGCGACCGGCTGGTGGAAGTCCCGGTGGTGCTGGGAACGAAGCCCGCGGAGGCGGCGTGGCTGTCCCGCGTGGAGCGCCCCACCGACGCCCAGAAGGCCGCCTATCAGGCGTGGCTCGGCGCCCCCTGGGAAGAGTCCCCGGGGCAGTCGTAGGCTTGGGGGCCATGAGCCCCTCATCGCCCAACATCATTCCACCGGATGCGCCCCTGCCCCGCTGTCAGCGGCATCGGACCGCCGTGGCCGGATGGCGCTGCGAGCGGTGTGACGAAGCGCTCTGCCCTGACTGCGTGGTGGGCCGGCGGGCGCAGACGGTGGAGCTGGTGGCGTGCGCGCGCTGCGGCGACGTGGCGCAGACCCTGCTCACCGCCCGCAGCCGGGTGTCCGTGGCGCAGCGGCTCAAGGGCGCGTGGCGCTACGTCTTCACCCCGTCCGGCGTGCAGGTCATGGTGGCGGTCAGCGTCTTCCTGGCGGCGCTCCGGTGGCTGGTGGAGCTGGCCATCTCCTTCTCGGCCATCATCCCGCTGACGCTCTACGGAGGCGTCTTCTGGGGCACCTTCTTCACGCTGGCGCGGGACTCGGCCCGCGGCGAGACGGCGCTGCGCTCGCCCGACTACCGCGACTACTTCCATGACGCGGTCCTCCCCGGCCTCCGCGGCGTGGTGACCTTCGCCGTCGTCTGGATGCCCGCGTTCCTCTACGTCACGGTGCTGCGCCCGCTCCTCCAAGAGGGGCGCTCGGCGCTCGGCGCGTGGATTCGGAGCCTGGACACCCCCGGACTGCTGACGGTGGATCCAGTGCTGATGGGCCTGCTGCTGCTCGGTGTCCTCTGGCTGCCTGCGGCGCTCCTCATCACCGCCGCGCGCCAGCCACTGCTGACCCTGTTCGATGTGCCCGGAACGCTTCGCATCGTCCGCCGCCTGGGACGGGACTACACGCTGGTCGCGGGGACGCTGGTGGGCCTGGGCGTCCTCCACCTCATGACGCACGGGGTGGCGCTGCTGCTGCGCGTGCTGGACCTCTTCATCATCTCACGCGTGCTGGCCGAAGCCGTCACGCTGGTCATCCCCTTCACCGCCGCGCACGTGGTGGGGCTGCTGCTGTACACGCGGGGCGATGCGCTGGGGTATGGCCTGGAGCAAGACTACCTGGGCCCCGTGCTGGGCGACGCCCCACCGAGCCGCCTGGCGCCGCCCCTGCGGGAAGCCGGGCCCCTCCCCTTCACCGGAGCGGCGGCCACCGTCACCGAGACGGGGACCTCCAGCGACGACGCCCTGGAGGCACTGGCGGCCGCGGTGAACGCCCGCGATGTTCCACTCGTGATGTCGCTGTATGCCGCCTTGCGGCAGCAACCGCGGCTGCGTGTGTCCCCTGAGCACCACCTGTTCGTCGGACAAGCCGCGGCCGTGGAAGGAGATTTCCCACTGGCGGTAGCGGCGTTGGAAGCCGCGGCGGACACGGCGCCCGATGCGCCCACCGCGCCCCGTGCGTTGGTACTTCTGGCGCGTGTGTTGGGCGAACGGATGCACGACGCGCCGCGCGCGGAAGAAGTCTACCGCTACGTGCTCCACCGTTACCCAGACACGGCAGCGGCACGCTTCGCGAGTGAACGCGTGGCTCCGACTTCCGACTGATACAGACGTTGCCGCGCCCGCACGCCAGCATCACCCTTCACGGCATGGTTCGCGCACGCTCGCTTTCGTGGCTCATGGTTTTCGGTCTCTTCGCGGCATGTGACCAGGCGCCTCGCATGGGGCGCGCGGTGGACGACTGCCAGGCGGAGCTGGTGTCGCTCAAGGTGGAGGTGCTGTCCGCGGAGGGCGCGCGCGTGCGCGGGGCGACAGTCACCGGCACCAATGTGAGCTCCAACGTGAGCATCACCGGCGTGACGGACGACCAGGGCGTCAGCACCGCCATCAACGAATCGCTCGCGCCCAGCGCGGTGCGGGTGGTGGCCACCGCGGGCGCCAAGGTGTCCGGGGCCCAGCAGGTGGAGTGGGTGTGTGACGCCTGCAACTGCCAGCCAGAGCCGGCCACCCTCCAACTCCAGCTCAATCCGTAGGACCCGCCCCCGCGCGACGCTGAAACAACCTCGGCTTCACGGATTCATCTGAATGAACGCGAGGGTGGTTGTGCTCCACCCACCCCATGGAGTACGGCTGCTGACATGCGTGACGCCCGTCAGCCTTCCCCGCGTCTGGCCCACCCTGCTTCCAGGGGGGCCCTCCAGTCGGCTTCCTCCGTGCACGGGGCCACGGGGCTGTGTTGCCGCGGTGAGCGCGTTCCCTGCGCATGGGGTCCTGTCAGCACACGTTCCAGGTAGGTCCGGGCGCTCATCATGTCCGCAGACACCGTGGAACAGTTGCTTCAGTGCGCGCTGTCCGAGCTGACCACGCGCTTCGTCACCCTGGCCCATCCCGTCCCCGCCGGCGTGCTGGAGGCGTTGGACGCGGACCCGCGCGCGGGAGCGCAGGCGCTCGCCCGGCGCATCCGTTCGCGCCAGGAGAAGAACCGCGCGGAGGGCCAGCGCCTGCGCAAGCTGCTCCGCTTCGAGACGGAGCTGTGGGAGCGGGGGCACACGCACATCGCCGGCGTGGACGAGGCGGGCATGGCACCGCTCGCGGGGCCGGTGGTCGCCGCCGCGGCCGTGCTGCCCAAGGGCTTCCGGCTCAAGGGGCTGGATGACTCGAAGAAGATTCTCGACGCAGAGAAGCGCGAGTCGCTCGCCGAGGCCATCAAGCGCGACGCGGTGGCGTGGGCCGTGGGCCGCGCGGAGGTGGAGGAGATCGACCGCATCAACATCTACCACGCGGGCCTGCTGGCCATGCGCCGCGCGGTGGAGGGGCTGTCGGTGAAGCCGGACCACCTGCTGGTGGATGCGCGCACGGTGCCGGAGTGCTCGGTGCCGCAGAAGGGCATCATCAAAGGGGACACCCTGTCGCTGAGCATCGCCGCGGCCTCCATCCTGGCGAAGACGACGCGCGACCGATGGATGGCGGAGCTGGATGCCCAGTACCCGGGCTACGGGCTCGCCGCGCACAAGGGCTACCCCACGCCGCAGCACCTGCAGGTGCTGCGTGAGAAGGGCGTGCTACCCATCCACCGGCGCAGCTTCGCGCCGGTACGCGAGGCCTTGGGCCTGTCGACCGGCTCGCCGCCTTCCGCCCTCCAGGCGGAGCTGTTCCCCGTGGCGCCTTCCCGGACGGTGGTGAAGTCATGAGCGCCGACCGGGACATCGACGAGTGGATGGCCGCGCGAGGCCTCACCCTGCC
This sequence comes from Myxococcus sp. AM010, assembly GCF_013372585.1. Lineage (NCBI taxonomy): Bacteria > Pseudomonadati > Myxococcota > Myxococcia > Myxococcales > Myxococcaceae > Myxococcus > Myxococcus sp. AM010. The sequence continues at coordinate 28,048 of NZ_JABXEO010000002.1, read as the reverse complement.
CGAGGTCCGCGCCCGCACCCGCGCGGTGCTGGAGGAAGAGGGCCTCACCCGCCCCGGCCGCCAGCGCATGAGCGAGCCCAAGCTGCTCAAGGCGGCGGAGCTGCTGACGGGGCGCTTCTTCCCGGTGTGCGCGGAGGGCGCGTGCCTCAAGGTGGCGCAGGCCAGCGGGCGCGAGCCGATTCGCGTCGAGCCGCGGCTGCACTGCGAGCGCTGCGGCGGCTCTGCCAACCGCCGCGCGGAGGTGGCCTTCGTGGAGACCTGCCAGCGCTACGGCGTGCGCCGCGTGGTGGTGGTGGGCGGCTCGCCGGCCGTGCGCGAGGAGCTGGAGGAGAAGCTGGGCCACCTGATTGACTTGCGGATGGTGGACGGCACGGAGCGCCGCACGGCGGACCGCGCCCGCAGCGACCTGGACTGGGCAGACCTGGTGCTGGTGTGGGGCGCCACGGAGCTGCACCACAAGGTCAGCGGCCACTACACGCACGGTGGGCCGGCCTACAGCCACAAGGTGGTGCACGTGGTGAGGCGGGGCGTCGCCGCGCTGCTGGAAGAAGGCATCACCCACCTGGAGCGGACGCGCTGAGTCCATGACGACCGAGTTCATCCTGCTCCGCCATGGAGAGACGGAGTGGAACTCCCTGGGGCGCCTCCAGGGACATCAGGACAGCACCCTGAGCCAGGTGGGCCTGCGTCAGGCGGACGCCCTGGCCGCGCGCCTGGCGCCCGTCCACTTCTCGGCGCTCTATTGCAGCGACCTGGGACGGGCCCGGGAGACGGCGCGGCGCATCGCCACGCGCACGGGTCACACCGTCCAGTCAGACACGCGCCTGCGCGAGCGGGGCCTGGGCATCATGGAAGGCCTCACCCGGGACGAAGCACGCCAGCAGCACCCGGACGTCTTCGCCGCGTACGCCGGAGGCGCGCCGGACTACGTCGTCCCCGGCGGGGAGAGCACGTCCCAGCGGCTGCGCCACGCGGTGGAGTGCCTGGAGGAGCTGGGCGCGCGCCACCAGGGCGAGCGGCTGGTCGTGGTGACGCACGGGGGCGTGCTCAGCCTCCTGTTCCGCCACAGCCTGGGGATTCCGCACGCGGCGCCGCGCACCTTCTCCGTGCTCAACGCCGGGTGGAATCAGTTCGACTACCACGAAGGCGCGTGGCGGCTGGTGACGTGGGGCGACGTCACCCACCTGCGCGCCACCAGCCTCGACGACACCTGAGCGCCCACGCCACGCGGGCGCTACAGCTCCACCTGCGGGCGGTCGTCGCGGCGGGACGCGCGCGTCGCGACCGGACGGACCTCCAGCTCCGCGCGGGCCTCGTCGATGGCGTCGCACACCCCGTCGGCGGCCCGCTGGACCTGCTCCAGCGTGTGGGACGCCATCACCTGCATCCGGAAGCGCGTCTCGCGCAGGCGGACGGCCGGGTACTCCACCAGGTTGGCGAAGATGTCGCGCTCGAACACCTTCTTCGAGGCCAGGCGCGCCACCTTCGCGTCGCCCACCTGCACGGGGACGACGTTGGAGGGCTCGCCCAGGCACGTCACGCCCCGCGCCTGGAAGGCCCCGCGCAGCGCCAGGATGTTCTCCCGCGCCTTCGCGCGCAGCGCGTCGCCCTCTTCCGAGCGGACGATGCGCAGCGACTCCAGCACCACCGCCGCCTGCATGGGCAGCAGCGCGTTGGAGAAGATGTGGGGCCCGCCCATGATGCGGATGAACTGGCGCACCGCCGGCGAGCGCGTGGCCACGAAGCCGCCATTGCTCGCGAGCGTCTTGGAGAAGGCGCCCACCACCAGGTCCACCTTCCCCAGCAGGCCCTGCACGCCCAGGCTGCCCGTGCCCCGGGGACCCATCGCGCCCAGGTCATGCGCCACGTCCACCAGCAGCGCCGCGCCATACTCACGGCAGATGGACTGGAGCTCCTCCAGCCGCGGCACGTCCGAGTCCATGGAGAACAGGCCCTCGGTGACGACGAGCACCGCGTTCTGCGTGTCGCGGGCGCGAATCTCCTGGAGCTTGCGCCGCATGGCGCGGTTGTTGAGGTGCGGCACGCGGCTCACGTTCGTCGTCGCGGCGGCGGCGCCCTGCTGGAGGCACGCGTGCGACAGCGCGTCGAGCACCACATGGTCATCCGGACGCACCAGCCCGGCGATGACGCCGAAGCCCGCGCCCCAGCCGGTGGAGAACAGCGCCACGTGCGGCGTCTGCAGGTGCTCCGCGAGCGCCTTCTCCAGCATCAGCGACGGCGCCGTGTTGCCCCCCAGCATCGCCGAGCCCGCGCTGTGCAACCCGTAGTCCTGGATGGCCCGCTGAGCGGCCTCCACCACCGCCGGGTGCGTGGACAGCGACAGGTAGTCCTGCGAACCGAAGTTCAGCCCCTGGCGCGCCGTCCCCGCCTCGCTGCGGACACCACACTCCGCCTTCGGCGCCGCCTCCAGGCTTCGCGAGAACGGCCAGAGCCCGGCCTGCCGCCGCGACTCCTGCCACTCGAAGAAGGGCTCCGTCCGCCCCAGCAGGTCAGGCCCTGTCGGCTGCGCGTAATGGGAGATGAAGTGGGTGAAGAGCGGCGAGTCGAGTTGAGCTCGGAAATCCATGAAGCACGTCCAGGGGGGAAGGTCGCGCGGTCAACGAGAGGCGCGGTGCTCGTGGGGGGCGAGCCGTGCATTTAATGCCTCTGCATCTTTCCAGTGTCAACCAGCCTACCCTGACGGCTCCGCTGTATTCGTTTGTTCCGATTCAACCGGATGTGCTGCTTAGGCTGAAACCGGCGCTTAACAACAAGACAGTCACGCATTTCCAGGGTCAGAAACGACGATTCCCGCTTTTCCACCCCAGGGCAGAGGCTGCTTTTGACGCCCCCCTGCCCTGAAGTGCGAGCGAGTGTCCATCAGTCGTCGTTCTGCCGCAGCGCGGCCAGGACGTTGAGGTCTTCCAGGGTCGTGGTGTCCCCGGAGGCCTGCTTGCCCGCGGCCACGTCCCGCAGCAGCCGGCGCATGATCTTCCCCGAGCGCGTCTTCGGCAGCGCCTCCGCGAAGCGGATTTCATCCGGCCGGGCGATGGCGCCAATCTCCTTGCCCACGTGGACGGCCAGCGCCTTCTTCAGCGCGTCGGAGGGCGTGTTGCCCTGCTTCAGGGTGACGAAGGCCACCAGCGCGGTGCCCTTCAAGTCATGCGGACGGCCCACCACGGCGGCCTCGGCGACGGTGGCATGCGCCACCAGCGCGCTCTCCACCTCGGCGGTGCCCAGGCGGTGGCCGGCGACGTTGACCACGTCATCCACGCGACCCATCAACCAGAGGTAGCCGTCCGCATCCGTGCGGGCGCCGTCACCGGTGAAGTACATGCCGGGCAGCTCGTTGAAGTACGTGCGCACGTAGCGGTCCGGGTCGCCGTATACGGTGCGCAGCATGGAGGGCCAGGGGCGCGTGATGAAGAGCAGCCCGCCCTGCCCTCGCGGCACCTTGTTGCCCTCGCGGTCCAGGATCTCCGCGTGGATGCCGGGCAGCGGCAGCGTGGCCGAGCCAGGCTTCGTCGGCGTGGCGCCCGGGAGCGGCGACACCATGATGCCGCCCGTCTCCGTCTGCCACCACGTGTCCACCACGGGGCAGCGGCCCCCGCCGATGACGTCGCGGTACCACATCCACGCCTCGGGGTTGATGGGCTCGCCCACGCTGCCCAGCAGCCGCAGAGAGGACAGGTCATGCTTGCGCACCGGCTCCTCGCCCAGGCGCATGAAGGCGCGGATGGCGGTAGGCGCGGTGTAGAGGATGGTGGCCTTGTACCGCGCGATGATGTCCCAGAAGCGGTCCGGCCCCGGCTGGGTGGGCGCGCCCTCGTAGAGGACGGTGGTGACGCCGTTCATCAGCGGCCCGTAGACGACGTAGGAGTGGCCCGTCACCCAGCCCACGTCGGCGGTGCACCAGTAGACGTCGTCTTCGCGCAGGTCGAACACCCAGCGCATGGTGAGCGACGTGTTCACCGCGTAGCCGCCCGTGGTGTGCAGCACGCCCTTGGGCTTTCCGGTGGAGCCCGACGTGTAGAGGATGAACAGCGGGTGCTCGCTCTCCACCCACTCCGGTTCACACTCCGCGGGCTGTCCGCTGACCAGCGTGTCCCACGCCACCAGCCTGGGCCCGGACAGCGCCAGCGTGCTGCCCGTGCGGCGGAGCACCACCACCTTCTCCATGGTGGGCATGTTCGGCAGCGCGGCCTCCACGTTCGTCAGGAGCGGCACCGCCGCGCCCTTGCGCCAGCCGCCGTCCGCGGTGAGCAGCACCTTCGCGCCCGCGTCATTCATGCGCTCCTGGAGCGCCTCCGCGGAGAAGCCTCCGAACACCACCGAGTGCACCGCGCCGATGCGAGCGCACGCCAGCATGGCCACCGCGGCCTCGGGCACCATGGGCAGGTAGATGCCCACCCGGTCACCCTTCCGGACACCCAACGACTTGAGCGCGTTGGAAAGCTTGTTCACCTCGGTGGACAGCTCGCCGTACGTGAGGGTGCGGCGGTCGCCGGGCTCGCCCTCGAAGAGGATGGCGGGCTTGTCCTTGCGGGTGGCCAGGTGCCGGTCCAGACAGTTGTAGGCCAGGTTCGTCTTGCCCTCGACGAACCACCGCGCGTGCGGCGGCTTCCAGTCGAGCACCGTCTGGAAGGGCTCCTTCCAGTACAGCTCCTCGCGGGCGCGGTCGCCCCAGTACGTGTCCGGGTCCTTCGCGGCCTCATCCCAGAGCTGCTGGTACTGCGCCATGCTCCGGATGTGCGCGCGCCGGGCGAACGCCTCTGGCGGCGGAAAGACGCGTGCTTCCGTCAGGACCGAGTGAATCTCATGCTTCGAATCCGCCATGCGTTCCTCCAGCGTGGACAATGCCACCCTGTTCTAGGAACCCAGGGTGCCCGTCTCAACCCTCCGTGTCACAGCGCTTCGACTCCTTGACGGCCTCGTAGCGCAGCCACATCTCGCAGACGCATTCGTCGGGGCGGCGCGTGTCGTAGCGGACCCGCAGCACACCATTGAACTGCGTTTCGCACTGCGTCGTGCCGTCGATGTGGATGTTGATCTGATCCAACAGGCACTCCTGGCCGTTCACCTCAGCGGCGGCCTTGACCACGCTCCCGTCGATGGAGAAGTGGTCACCGTCCTCCAGGAAATAGCCCACGAGGTGGCTGTCCAGGAAGCCGAAGTCCAGGCGGACGACGCGCCCGCTGATCTGCAAGGTGCCATAGAGCTGGCCGCGGTTGGTCTCCAGCAGCCCGCAGTCGTCGCGGAGCACTTCGACGGGCTCGAAGACGTAATCACCCGGCTCCTGGACGCGGGGCAGGCAGCCCGCCAGGCACACCAGGAGCAGGCCGGAGAGGACGAGGCGATGGCGTCTCGGAGTCGACACGGCGCGCACCATACCCCACGGCCCGCATCTAGGAAGTGCGAGCGTGACGGCAGCGGGTAGACTGGGGGTCATGCCCGAATACCGCAACCCCAAGCCCACCGTGGACTGCATCATCGAGCTGCCCGGTGAACGCATCGTCCTCATCCGGCGCGCGAATCCGCCTGTCGGCTGGGCGCTGCCGGGTGGCTTCGTGGATGAGGGCGAGCCGCTCGACGCCGCCGCCGTGCGCGAGGTCCTGGAAGAGACGGGCCTTCACGTGAAGCTGTCGGAGCAGTTCTTCACGTACTCGGACCCCCGGAGGGATCCGCGTCAGCACAACATCTCCACCGTCTACATCGGTTCGGCCGAGGGCGAACCGCGGGGCGCCGACGACGCGGCCGAGGCCCGCGCCTTCCGCGTGGAGGAGCTGCCGAAGGACTTGTGCTTCGACCACGACACCATCCTGTCCGACTACGTGACGTACAAGCGGACCGGTCAGCGGCGGAAGCTCTAGGAGCGGCGCGGGAGGATGCACTACGCGCTCGTCCTGCTCGCCCTGGGAGGCCTGCTGACCCTCCACGAGTTGGGGCACCTCGTCGCCGCGCGGCTGCTCGGTGTGCGGGTGCCCCGCTTCGTGTTCGGTTTTGGTCCCCCGCTGGTGTCCTTCCGGCTGTGGGGGACGCAGTACGTGGTGGCGGCGGTGCCCCTGGGCGCCACGGCGCACCTGCAGGGGATGAACCCACACCGTGCGGACGCGGACGAGGCGGCGGGCTTCGCGGCGCGCGGGCCGCTGCTGCGCATCCTCATCATCCTGGCGGGGCCGCTGGCCAACTACGCGCTCGCGCTGGGCGTCCTGTTCGCGCTGTACACGTCGGGCACGCACGTGGTGGTGCCGCTGACGGTGGGGACGGTGCAGCCGGGCTCGGAGGCGGCGCGGGCGCAGCTGTTGCCGGGGGACCGCATCGTCAAGGTCGCGGGGCAGCCGCTGCGGAGCTGGTCGGAGTTCGTGGAGAAGGTGGGCGCGGCGCCGGGCGTCCCGCTGGAGCTGGGCGTGGAGCGCGGCGGTGATGCGCGCTCGGTGGTGGTACGGCCCCGGCGGGATGAGCGCGGCACGGGCCGCATCGGGGTGAGCCAGCAGTACGTCTACAAGGCGCACAGCGCGGGCGAGGCGCTGAGCCATTCGTTCACGCACACCGTCAAGGTGGCCGCGGAAGGCGTGGCGCTGTTGAACCGGATGATGCGGCACGGCCTGGAGAGCGCGGACGCGGCGAGCCCCGGAGCGATGGTGCGGCAGGAGTCCGCGGATGCGATGGCGTCCGGGACGGATGCCCTGCTGCGAACCCTGGTGGCCGCGTCCGTGGTGCTGGCGCTGTTGACGTTGCTGCCCGTGCCTGGGCTGGATGGTGGCCGCGTGGTGCTGCTCCTGGTCGAGGCGGCGAGCGGCCGGCGGATTCCCCCTCGCGTGGAGACGGTGGCGCAGACGGTGGGGTTCCTGGGAATCGCCGTGGCCGTGGTGTTGATGGCGACCGCGGAGATTCGGCGCGCGTTGCCGGCGCGGCTCGGCATGGAGGAATCGCCGGCGCAGGACGCGGGGACGACAGGGGCGGCACAGCCTCCGCCCGCGGCGTCAGGCTCCGCGGCAGGAGCTGACGCGGGGACGTAGGCAGCCACCGGCGCTGCCCCGGGTGCCGCACCGACCGGAACCAACGCAGCGGGTGCAGCCAGACGCGGCGCCTCTCGTCAGAATGGCTCGGCGTCGACGTCCTGTCCGGCCACGGCGGGCATTTGCCCGACACCGTCGTGATTGCTACACCCAGCCCCGACCTTCGAGCGCGGACGCGCCGCATGGGAGTCAGCGAGATGGGAAGCACCGAATCCGCAGATGAGTGAGCCGCGGCGACACGTCAATCGTTGCCGCGGCCCTCTGCGCCAGCTCATCCCGGTACCCGTGGAGAGGCAGAGCGCCGCCAGATGTTCCTCATTTGTGCGGATGCAATCGTGCCTGACTTCAAATCCCCGTCGTGGAATCACTCCGTGCCAGCAGCGCTGTTGCTGATGGCGCCCTTCGACCTCCTGGCCTCACTGGCCATGGACATCTACCTGCCTGTCGTTCCGGCGATGCCCGGAATCCTCAACACCTCCCCCGCCATCGTCCAGCTCACCTTGAGCCTGTACCTGGCGGTGCTCGGGCTCGGGCAGATGGTGTTCGGCCCGGTCTCCGACCGCATCGGCCGGCGCCCCGTGCTGCTGACAGGCGCCCTCCTGTTCGCGGCCTCATCCTTCCTGCTCGCGGGAACCTCGGATGCCGCGCTGTTCGTCGGCCTCCGGCTCCTCCAAGCCATGGGGGCCTCCGCGGCCCTCGTCGCCACGTTCGCGACGGTCCGCGATGTCTATGCGGAGCGCCCCGAGAGCGCGACCCTCTACAGCCTGTTCAGCGCCATGCTGGCCTTCGTCCCCGCGCTCGGCCCCATCGCGGGAGCGCTGCTCATGCAGCACCTGGGATGGCGAGCCATCTTCATCACGCTCGGCATCCTGGCGACGGCGGCGCTGCTGCAAGCCCTGCCGCGGTGGCGTGAGACGCGCCCGGCCCAGTGCCTCCAGCCGCGGCCCGCGCTCCGGCACATCCTGCGCAGCGCCACGTTCTGGACGTACACCCTGGGCTTCAGCGCGGCCATGGGCTCCTTCTTCGTGTTCTTCTCCACGGCGCCCCGGGTGCTCATCGGTCAGGCCGGCTTCTCCGAGCTCGGGTTCAGTCTGGCCTTCGCCACCACCGCGCTCGCGATGATGCTGACGACCCGCTTCGCGAAGCGCTTCGTGGCGAGCTGGGGACTGGCGGGAAGCCTCACGCGAGGCATGGGCATGTTGCTGCTCGGCGCGGGGCTCCTGACGGCCGGACAGCTCCCGGCGACACCGTCATTCTGGACGTTCGTCGCGCCGATGTGGCTCATCTCGGCCGGCATCGTGTTCGCCGTGTCCGTCACCGCGAATGGCGCGCTCCAGACCTTTGGCGATGTGGCGGGAACGGCGGTCGCGCTCTACTTCTGCATCCAGAGCCTCATCGTCGGCGTCCTCGGCACCCTGGTGATTGTCCTGCTGGACGGCGACACGGCGTGGCCACTGGTGGGATACGCGTCCCTGATGGCAGGGGTGACGTTGACGGCGCTTCAGCGCCTCCGGCGTCGTCAAGGCGTCCTGACGGAAGCCGCGCTGGCGGAAGGCTCCGGCGAGACCTAGCAAACGTCCCCAAACCGCGCCGCGGGGCCCTTCTCCCGCGGCGCGGCGGTGGTCTCCGTCTTTCCCGCCTGGGACGGAACCCAGCCCGCCTCCCGGCTGTCCAGGGACCAACCGGGCGTCGGCCGTCTTTCGGAAGACGTCTCCTGGTCGATGAAGGAGCCGCGAGCCATGCAAGGCCCTATGCTTCCCCCCGCGATGAACACCAAGGCAGGCGGTGGAATCTTCTGTGAGCTGTACTGGGGCGACAATCTGTCCGAGGCGTGGAGCTACGGGCCGGAGCATTCGAACGTCCACGCCGCCCCGGACGAGACGGCACCGCTGCCGCTCTACGGCTTCACCCTGCCCGAAGAGCCGTTCCTGCTCGCCGAGCGCACCGCGCAGGGCTGGCGCATCCACCTGCCGCCCGCTGCCCGCGCCGAGCGCACCATCAAAGGCGACGCCTACGCCGCCGTGCCACAGACGGACCTGCGCCAGCACGACGGGCGCACCACGGTGGAGCTCGCGGAGGGCATGACGCTCCGCCTCTCGGAAGGCCAGCTCTCGCTGCGCATCCAACGCTCCGTCGTGAAGGAGCAGGTCAACCGGCTCCAGTGGAAGGACTTCGGCTGGCTCATCATCGTGAGCATGCTCTTCCTCAGCCTGCCGGTGGGCTTCCTCATCGCGGGTCCCACGCCTCAGCGCATGGAGGAATCCAAGGTCCGCGCCATGAAGATGGCCGCCGACAAGGAAGCCGAGCGCCGCAAGGCCATGGGCCTGGACACCCCCCTGCGTCCGCTCACGGAGGAAGAGCTCGGCACGCAGCCCGACGGCGGTGACGACGTCACGGTCCCCGCCTTCCTGCGCGTCCGCTGAGGCGGCGCTTCAGGGCCCCAGGCCGACCCAGACCTCCCCATCCTCGAAGAACTCCTTCTTCCAGATGGGGACGTCCTGCTTGAGCCGCTCGATGGCGTACTCGCAGCCCCCGAACGCCTCCTTCCGGTGCGGCGACGCCGCGGCGATGACGACGGCCAGCTCGCCGGGCACCAGCGTCCCCACGCGGTGGATGATGGACAGGCGCACGCCGGGAAACCGCTCCGCGGCCTCCGCGCCAATCTCCGCCAGCTTCTTCTCCGCCATGGGCGCGTAGGCCTCGTACTCCAAGCGCAACACGCGCCGGCCCTTCGTCTGGTTGCGCACGGAGCCGCTGAACGTCACCAGCCCGCCGTACGCCTCTCCGCCGACGGCCTCCACCACCTCTTCCAGCCGCAGCGGCCGGTCCACCACCCGGAACACCCCAGGTGCGCCTCCCGCCACGGGAGGAATCAGCGCCACCTCCGCCCCATCACGCACCAGGGCATCAGGCCCGACGAACTCCTGGTCCACGGCAACACGAAGGTGCGGCAGGAGTGGCGCCAGCGCCGCGTACCTGGCGGTCAGCAGCCGCATCACGTCCCGCACCTGGGCGCCCTCGGGCACGTCCAGGGACTCACGCGCCTGCCCGGTGCGCTCGCGCGCCGCGGCGAAGTAGAGGACGGTGACGCGCACATGCCCTGTGTCCGCCATACCGCCGCTCAACGCGAGGCCTCCTGCGCCGCGCGCAAGGACAGGCGCCCCTTGAGCCGGCCACCGCCCTCCACCGGGCTGAAGTCGAGGAAGCCCGAGTCCAGCGGCGTAATCCGGTCCAGCAGCGCCCCCGAGAGCGCCTTCGTCGCCCCGAGCAGCGGCCCCGGCACGCCGGGCACCTTCTCCGCCGCGCGCAGGTCCGCGCGCAGCCGGCCCAGGTCCACCATCACCGACACGTGGCCCGCGCTGAAGGCCTCGCCGCCGAAGCGCTCCCGCAGCTGGGCGCCCACGTCACCGCGAGGGCGTCCCTGGAGCAGCTCCCCCGCCAGCAGGCTGGCGCGCTCGGGCATGATTCGCAGCTCCACCGGCTGCGCCCGAAGCCGCGTCCGGAAGAGCGTGCCATTCGCCTCCTGCTGCGTCGTGTAGCGCAGCGCGGAGTCCTCCAGTTGCTGCTGCACGAGCGCCCGCACGGGCTCCGACGCCGTCAAGCCCGCTTCGACCACGAGGGTCCCCTTGAGGTCGGGCCGCTTGTTCCGGATGAAGTTGCGGAAGAAGGCCGGGATGTCGAAGTACGCACGCAGCACCACGTCGCCGCGCAGCGCCTTGAGCAACGCCTCCACGTCCAGTCCTTCACGACGCCAGGACGCCACCATGCGCTCGCGGCGCTCGGAGCCCGGCGCGCCGAACGCCAGCCGCGCCAGCTCCTCGGGCGGCACGGAGAGCTGCGCCGCGGCGATGGGCCCCAGCTCCGCGTCCTGCAGCAACGCCGACGCGGGCGCGCGGGCGCCCTGGAACAGCGGCGTCGACGAGGACAGGAACCCATCCAGGTCCAACCGCTCCGGCTTCACCGCCAGCGACGCGGCGAAACCTCGAATCGGGTGGGTGCCTTCTTCATCAGGCGTCACACCGGGTTGCTGCCCGGAGAAGAGATACACGCTGCCGTTCGCCACCTTCCCTCTCAGCTCGGTCAGCAGCGCATCCTCGGAGATGCCCGGCCCCGTGAGGCTCCGCACCGCCATGCGTGCCACCTCCGCGTCGGGGATGGCCAGCACCTGCGCCTGCTGAGGCTCGCCTTCCTCGGGCTCCTCCAGCCCCTCCTCCGGCACGGCGAGATAGAGGTAACCCCGGTCCTCGAAGAGCAACATCGGAGGTCCACCCGACGCGGGCTCCACGGTGACGGCGCCGTCCGGCTGCGGCATCACGCCGTGCCCCGCCCGCTCCAGCTCAATGGCGACGGCCTTCAGGGCCGCCTCCGGCTCCGTGATGCCCAGCAGCGTCACGACGCCGTCGAACTCCGGGAGCAGGAAGAAGCCGAAGCCCTCGTCTGGGTCCACCACTGTCCCGGTGCCGTCCTCCAGGTCCGCGAAGAGCAGCGGCAGCAGCGGCGAGGACTCCACGGCTCGCCGCGCGTTCTCCGGCCCCACGAGCCGCGCGTAGAAGTCCATCAACAGGTCCACATGGCCGCGCAGCTCGGGCAGCCACATGACGGTGCGCGCGCTGGAGGGCACCGCGCGCAGCACGGGCCGCGGCACCACCGTCAACTGGACGTGGCCGACCTCTTCCCCTTCGTGCAGGGCGCGCACGGTATAGGCGCCTGCCCGGGAGAAGGCGTGGGACACCCACGGCGCCGTCTGGGCGTCGCTGCCGTCACCGAAGTCCCAGGTGACGGCGGTGGCGTCCTCGCGCTGCGAGCCGAGGTCGACCGGCACGCCCGCTTCCACCGTCCGGTCCTGCCCCAGGTCTGGCCGCACCACGCGGCGGCAGCCGGAGGCCCAGGGGCCCACGGCGACCGTCATCAGGAGGAGCGCGACAAGAGACCCAGGGCGGCGCGGAATGAGCGGCATGAGCCGCTTAGTAATCCAGCGCCAGTCCGAACATCCAGCGCCGGTTCGACAGGTTCAGCCCCGCGCCGCCGAAGTTGTCCACATCCGCATAGGTGTACTCGGCGAAGAGGTAGCTGTGGTTGACGCCCAGGTCGGAGTCGAAGTCGCGCGCGAAGCGCGGCTCCAGCACGTCCAGCATGAAGGCGATGCCACCCGTCGCGCCCCAGCCCCAGCGGGCGCCCGAGCCCCGGTTCCCATCCACCACCTCGGTGCCGGCGCCCTTGGTAATCCACCACGGCGTGTAGATGAGCCCCAGCTTGCCGTAGGGCACCAGCGGGATGCCCCACTCGAAGGCGGCGTAGTCGAACTTGTAGAAGACGTTGAAGGCCAGGGGCACCAGGCGCAGCGCCGTGCGCTCCGCCGCATCCGTACCATTGGCCAGTTTCGCCGTTCCGTACTTCTCGCCGTAACCGGCGGAGAAGCCCACGCCCGCCGTGCCCACGCCTTGGTAGAAGTACCTCTGGAGCTCCACCTCGAACGTCAGCAGTGACTCGCCACCGAAGTAGTCCTCGTACGGCGTGCCATTGAGGCCGGGCTCTTCATCAATGAGGGGCTTGTAGCCACCCATGCGGAATTGAATGCCGCCCGTACGCGGCGAGCGCAGCGAGACTTCCTCCTCCACCACTACCGTGTCCTGCCCCCAAGCGGGCAGCGCGGCGAGCAACGCCACGACCCCCAGGGCCGATGCCCGACTCATGACCGCTTCCTCCTCGACGACAACCAGATTCCGAGGGACGCCAGCACCGCGCATCCCGTGATGCCTCCGCCTGCCGCGGCGCAACCACCCGTCTCCGAGCCGCCAGCATCGAGGTAACCGCCGTAGAAACCGTCGCTCGCGATGGGCGTCCCCAACGTCACGGCGGAAGGCTCGCTCCGGTTGCCCGCCGCATCAATGGCAATCGCCCGCACGGCGTACTCCACACCGTTCTCGAGCCCATCCATGCGGAAGACCGTGTTCGACACGGCCTGCACCTTCGAGTTCACCACTTCGCCCGTGCCTACCCCACCATCCTCACCGCCAACGAGCGAGAGCACCTCCACCACCATCGACGCTGAATCGCTGGGAACCGTCACGGTGGCGCTGAGCGCGCCGTCCAGGCCCGTCACCGCGGGAGCGGAGGGCGCGGAGGGGGGCTCCGGGTCATACACGAGGTCGATGGCTGGCGTGCCCACCGAGCTGAACGTGTCCGCGCACGTCTGGTTGCCGATAACGTCAACAGTCACACGCGGGGTGGAGGCGCAGAGCCGAAAGGTCGCGGTCGCGGTCTGCGACTCACAGGTATCCCCCCCCGCCTCCAGCGCCGCGCTCGCGCGCAGGGTCAGCGTTCCCGTGGTGGTAGTGGTATCTCCAGCGGCGACCTGCTGGAGCAACAGGTCCGCCCCCGCGGGAGCGCGCGTACAGGCGCCGTCACTGGAAAGCCAGAAGTACAGCGTCTCGCAAAGCAGACCCGTCCGGCTCCAGGTCACGGTGCGTTCCGCCGTGCAGTCCGCCTGGGAGACGACGATGCGATTGTTCTGGAGGATGTTTGGCGAGGCCGTGAACGTCACGGTCTGCTGCCCCAGGGCAGTCGACGCGAAGAGCAAGAGGCCAACGAGAATGAGGCGCATGGGTACGCCCAGGCTAGCAAGCGGGAGGCCACATGAAACGCATTCTCGTCCGCTGGGCATCACTCCGGGACGGCCGCCCCGCCGCGCCAAACAGGCAGGACGGCCCCGGGAGCTTTGCCAATTTGTCAGGCGGGGCGCTCGGCCAGGCGGAGCCCGGCCTCCACCAGGTTGAGGGCGGCGCCCCGGCTGGCGTTGTCCACGGAGGCGAACAGCGTCACCCACTCCGGGGCCTGGGGGAATGCGCGCACCCGGCCCACATGGACCGCCGGGTCGGACGTGACGAGCATGGGCATGGGGTACACGCGCTCGCCCGGCACATCCAGCACCTTCAAGACCCCGGACGTCTTGAGGGCCGCGCGCACCTGCTCCACCGGGCCCGGCTTCTTGAGCTGCACGTTGAGGGTGAGGCCGTGGCCGTAGAACGTCGGCACCTGCACCGCCGTCCCGGCGATGACGGGCACGTCCCCCTTGGACGAGAACAGCCGGGCCGCCTCCAGCGTCCAGCCCCCCTCCTCCTCCGTCCAGGGTGAGTTCACCATGAAGCCGCCCACCTGGGGCACCAGGTTGAAGCCCACGCGGTGGGGGAAGGCGTGCGGCTCCGGCTCACGGCCTGACAGCAGGTCCGCCGTCTGCTTCTCCAGCTCCGCCACCCCGCGCACCCCCGCGCTGGACGCCGCCATCAGCGCCGTCACCTGCGCGCGCGCCACGCCGAAGGCCTTCCGCAGTGGCTCCACCACGTGCACCGCGGCGGTCGTCACGGCCCCCGGCAGACACACGATGCGGCCCTTGAAGGTGAAGCCCGCGCCCAGCACGTCCGTGTTGAAGCCCGGCAGCACCAGGGGGACGTTGCCGTCACCCCGGAAGGCATTGCTGGCGTCCACCACCCACGCGCCCGCCGCCTGCGCGGCCAAAGCCAGCTTGCGAGAGGCCTCGGCGGGCGTGGCCAGCAGCACCAGCTTCACGCCCCGGAAGGCGTCCGGCGTCGCCTGCTCCACCTCGAGCGAGTCCTCGCCGTACTCCACCTCCAGGCCCTTGGAGCGCTCGGAGCCGAAGGCGCGCACCTGTTCGGCGGGCACGTCCTGCGCGTACAGCGCGGCGAGCACCTCGCGGCCCACCACGCCCGTCGCGCCCACCACGCCAATCGTCAAGTCGTCTCTCATGGCGCGTCCTTTACGCCACCGGGGGCCGGGAGCGCGAGCGCCACGAGGCGGCTCAGTCTTCCTTCAACCGCGCGGTGGGTGCCGGCCCGGGCAGCGGCGGGAACTTCGGGTTGCGCTCCGGCTCCGAGGCCCGCACGTAGTGCGGCTCCATGGCGAAGAGCGCCTCCAGCGTCTGCGCCTCCGGGAAGCGCGCCAGGTGCGCCAGCGCCACCGCCGACGGGAACGTCGGCGCCGCCAGCAGCCGGTGCGGCGCCACCCCGTGCGACTCCAGGGCGGCGCGGTAGTCCACCAGCGCGGGCCCCAGCGCCACGGCCCGGGGCTCCGCCGCCATGCGCGCGGCCACCTCCTCGGGTGACATGGCCGTCTCCGGCTCCAGCGACTCCACGGCGCCTCCCTGGCGCACGTAGGCCCCCAGGTACAGGTCGTTCTTGCGCGCCACGGCCAGGCAGTACAGCGGCACGTCCTCGGGGCCCTCCAGCGCCAGCGCCGCCAGCGACGAAGCCCCGGCCACCTTCAGCTTCGTCGCGTAGGCCAGCGACTTCGCCGTCGCCAGGCCGATGCGCAGCCCCGTGAAGGAGCCCGGCCCCAGCCCCACCACCAGCCCCTCCAGGGCGGGCAGCGTGGCGCCATGGCGCTCCAGCAGCTCCCCGACGATGCCGGGCAGCAGCTCGCTCTGCTTGCGCGGCGGCCCCACCACCACGTGCTCCAGCGTGCGCAGCGCGCCACCCGGCGCGCGCTCCACCAGGGCCAGCGACAACGTCAGCGTCGAGGTGTCCAGCGAGAGAAACATGGGACGGCTCACTACACCGGCGCGGCCCACATTGCCTGCGGAATCTCCGACACCCGGTCCTCGCAGCGGTACAGCCGCACGCGCACCACGCCCTTGTCCAGCATGCCCAGCTTCCGGGCGGCGCCCTTGGACAGGTCCACGATGCGCCCGTCGATGAAGGGGCCCCGGTCATTCACGCGCACCTTCACCGCGCGCCCGTTCTCCATGTTCACCACGCGCAGGCACGAGCCGAAGCGCAGCTTGCGGTGCGCGGCCGTCATCGCCTCCTGGTCGAAGCGCTCCCCGCTCGCGGTGGGCCGCCCGTGCAGGCCGGGGCCGTAGAACGAGGCCAGCCCTTCGCCCAGGTATGAGCGCGGCATCTGCCCGCGCCGCGTCACCCCGGGCGAGCCACCGCGGGACTTCGGCGACTTCGACGGGCGGGCGGCGTCCTCCGCCGGGTCGGGCCTGGCCGCGCGCGAGGCGCACGCGGAGGTGAAGCCCAGGCAGAGCAGTCCGGCAACGGCGAGTCCTCGCATGCGTCCTCTAGCGGGTGATGTCGTTGGTCACGGCCAACAGCATCAGCAGGACGAGCAGCGCGAGCCCCACCATGTTGGCCACCTCGCGGACGCGAACAGGGATGGGGCGGCGGCGAATTCCCTCCCAGGCGGCGGAGAGCAGGTGGAAGCCGTCCAGCACGGGGATGGGCAGCAGGTTCATCACCCCCAGGTTGATGGAGATGAGCGCCATCAGGTGGAGGAAGCTGTCCAGGCCCTGCTCGGCGCTCTTGGACGCCAGCTGGTACATCATGATGGGGCCGCCCACGGTGTTCATCGGCACCGAGCCCACCAGCAGCCCGCCGAGGACCCGCACCATCTGCCCGACAATCTTCGGGACGATGAGGGCGGCCTGCTTCAGCGCGGCGCCCGGCCCCAGGTGCACCGTCACCTCGTCCAGCACCGGCATGTCCGCCGCGGAGAGCACCCAGTTGCGCACGCCCAGGACGATGGGCGCGCTCGCCGTGCCCAGCTCGTCCTCCGTCTTCAGCGGCGCCTGCGCCAGCGTCTCCGTGCGCTCGCCGTCCGCGCCCCGCCACGTCAGCTGGAAGGAGCGCTCCTTCAGGGCGTTCAGCTTCGAGGAGAACTTGACGAAGGACTCCGGCTTCTCGCCATCCAGGGCGATGATGCGGTCTCCGGGTCGCAGGCCGCCCTTCTCCGCCGCGCTCCCCGGCGCCACGGTGGCCAGGTACAGGTCGGACGTCTCCGCGCCCACCGTCGCCAGCCCCACGCCCGGCTGCTTCGGCACGGTGAGCTTCAGCACGGAAGCCGCCCGCCCCGTCACGGCGCCCGCGGCCACGGGGTCCATGCGCCGGAGGGTGAGCTCCAGGGGCGTGCCCTCCGCGTGCTTGTCCAGCTCTTGCTGGAAGCGCGCTTCCGTCTCCACGCTCACGCCGTTGACGGCCAGGATGCGGTCGAAGGTCCGCAGCCCGGCCTGCTCTGCCACCGAGCCCGGCGGCACGCCGACGATGGGCGGCTTCGACACGGCCTCCACGCCAATGGAGCCGCGCTCCACCGTGTCGATGGGGGACGTCTCCACGTTCTTCGTGGGCGTCACGTCCAGCGTCAGCTTCTGGCCGTTGCGCTCCAGGACGATGGGGACGGGCCGCTCGAAGCGGCCGACGAACGCCTCCCGCATGTCATTGAACGTGCGCACCGGCTCGCCATCCACGGACAGGATGCGATCTCCGGGGCGGATACCGGCGGCCACCGCGGGCATGCCCTCGCTCACCGTCCCCACGTAGGTGGAGGTGGCCTGGTGCGGGCCCAGGAAGACGAAGAAATAGACGAGGATGGGGAAGATGAGGTTGAAGGCCGGCCCCGCCAGGACGATGAGGCCGCGCTTCCACGGTGGCTGCGCCAGGAAGCCCCGGCTGGCCTCCTCCGGGCTGAGCTCCTCGTGGGGCATGTCCCCCGCCATCTTCACGTAGCCGCCCAGCGGCAGCAGGGCAACCTGGTACTCCGTCTCGCCCTTGGTGAAGCCGATCAGCTTGGGTCCGAAGCCAATGGAGAACTTCAGGACCTTCACACCACAGGCCTTCGCCACCAGGAAGTGGCCAAGCTCGTGCACCGTGACGAGCACGCCGAGCAGAAGGACGAAGAACCCGATGTTTTGGAGCATGGGCGCAACAGTAATCGTGGGCGCCCAGGCGGACAACGCGCAACCGGGCCCGCCGAGCAGACGGGCAGCCGGAAGGGGCGGCCCCTAGGGCAGCAGGCCCCGGATGAACTGCACGTAGACGAACACCAGGGGTGCGTTGAACAGGAGCGCGTCGATGCGATCCAACACGCCACCGTGCCCGGGGATGAGGAAGCCCGAGTCCTTCACCCCGTAGGCCCGCTTGAGCATGGACTCACACAGGTCGCCCACCGGCCCCAGGATGCCACCCGCGATGCCCAGCAGCACGCAGTCCCACACCGTGAAGACGGGGAAGAAGAACTGGCGGGCAATGAACATCCCGCCCACCGAGCCCAGCATGCCCCCGAAGAAGCCCTCCCACGTCTTGTTGGGGCTCACCTCCGGGTAGAGCTTGTGCTTCCCCAGGAACCGCCCGAAGAAGTAGGCGGCGGTGTCATTGGCCCAGGTGATGACCAGCGCGCAGATGACCCAGGCCATGCCGTCATCAGGCAGCAGGCGCAGCGCGGACATGGCCGTGAGGCCCACCGCGCCGTACAGGAAGCCGTTGACCAGGTGCGCCGTGCGGGTGGGCGCCTCCGCCAGCGGGCCCTTGAAGAGGTGGTAGATCCACGCGAAGAACGCGAAGACGATGGTGAGCCAGAAGGCCGTCTCGCCCGTGCGCGCCGCGTCCCGCAGCGGCAGGAAGGGCAGCACCGCGGCGAAGGCCATTCCGACCCAGGAGGCCACCGTCAGGCGCTTCTGGACGATGAGGTAGTACTCACCCACGCACGCGGCGGCGGCGGCGGCGAGCAGGGCCGCGCTCCAGTAACCACCGAGGAACAGCAGCAGGACGACCAACGGCAGCAGTGTCACCGCGGAGACGACGCGGATGACGAGGTTTCGGTTCTTGTCGTTCACGCCTTGGCCTGCTGAGGAGCGTCCTCCCGCTGCACCTGAGCGGACGTGAGGCCGAAGCGGCGCTCACGCTGCTGGTACTGCGACACGCAGCGGAGGAACTCGTCAGTACGGAAGTCCGGCCACAAGGCGTCGGTGAAGCACATCTCCGCGTACGCCATCTGCCAGAGCAGGAAGTTGGACACGCGCAGCTCGCCGCTGGTCCTCACCATCAGGTCCAACGGGGGCAATCCCTGCGTCCAGAGGAACTGCTCGAAGTCGCTCTCCTCCAGCCGCCCCGCCGCCAGTTCTCCACGCTCCACGGCCTCGGCCAGCCGCCGCGCCGCGTGGAGGATCTCCTCCCGCCCGCCGTAGGACAACGCCAACGACAGCACCATGCCGGTGTTGTGCGCGGAGTCGGCCCGGAGCCGCTCCAACGGGTCGCGCACGTAGCGCGGCAGCCGGTCCACGTCTCCAATGGCGTTGAGGCGGATGCCGTTGTCCAGGATTTCGGAGCGCTCGCGCTCCAGGTACTCCCGCAGCAGGTCCATCAACCCGGCGACCTCTTCCGCCGGACGCGCCCAGTTCTGCGACGAGAACGCATAGAGCGTCAGCGCCTGGATGCCCAGGCGGCGCGCGGTGCGCGTCACTTCACGCACGCTCGACGTCGCCTCCCGATGCCCCTCCAGCCGGGGCAGCCCCCGGGCCTCCGCCCATCGCCCGTTGCCGTCCATGATGATGCCCACGTGGCGCGGCATCGGCCGGGCCTTGACGGCTTGTTCCAGGGTGGAAATCACTGAGGGGCGGTCCATGAAGCCGCGCACCCTAGCGATGCCGCCGCGCGCCGTCCACGGGCGCGTGCCCCAACCGTCACGGTCGGCCCCTGACCGGTCGCCCGGTGGCGGTGGGTGGCCGCTCCCCGTCAGAGGGGCTGCGCGATGTAGGTCAAGGTAGGCAGCCGTTCGCTGGAGGACCCTTCAGCCCAGCGGCCAATCCGGGCTCGCCAGCTCCATGGGGCCGTCGCGCCAGGACGTGTAGGCGTCCTCGTCCGCGACCCGGTACGGCTTGCCGAAGGCGCGCGCGAAGTAGTCGCCCCAGTGCGGCTGGGAGCCGTCGGCGTCGGTGAAGCCGTACTCCCGGGCCAGGGCCCAGGAGCTGAAGACACGGCCGGCCTTGGCGCCCACTTTCGGATCCGCCGCGAGCGCCGCCACCGCCCGGCCCACGTAGACGGGGCTCTCCGAGGCAATGAAGTGTGGATCCTTCGCCGCGCCGTCGCGCCAGTTCGCTTCCGTCACGCCGAAGTTCTCCAGCATCTCCTCGGAGCGGAGGAACCCGGGTGTCAGCGCCAGCGCGGTGACGTTCGTGCGGCGTAGCTCCCGGGACATCCCGAAGGCGAGCCGGATGACGGACAGCTTCACCAGGTCGTACCAGAGGTTGCCGCGGTAGCCGAACGAGTCCCCGTCCGTGATTTCGACGACGAGCCCCCGCTCGCCACCCAGCATGAGCGGCACGGCGTGCCGGCTGGTGAGCAGATGCGTGAAGACGGCGCGCTCGAACATCTGCTGCCCCTTCGCCGCGGACTGTTTCCAGAAGGCCGGGCCGAACTCGGTGAGTCCGTCGCCGCCCCAGATGTCGTTCACCAGGATGTCGAGCCGCCCCTGCTCCCGCTGGATGCGCGCGCACAGGGCTTCGACCTCC
The DNA here is from genome assembly GCF_013372585.1 of Myxococcus sp. AM010. Classification (NCBI taxonomy): domain Bacteria; kingdom Pseudomonadati; phylum Myxococcota; class Myxococcia; order Myxococcales; family Myxococcaceae; genus Myxococcus; species Myxococcus sp. AM010. Next base: position 7,732 of record NZ_JABXEO010000002.1, on the reverse strand, counting down.
GATTCGACGGAGTGGTCCACGCGGACGGCGATGCCGCGGCCGCCCTTGGCGTCGACGATTTCGGCCGTCTCTTCGATGGTCTCCGGCCGCGAGCCCGTCGCGGGCCGTCCGCGCACGCTGCGCCCGGTGCAGTATACGGTGGCGCCTGCCTCTCCCAGCATGGTGGCGATGCCGCGCCCGGCGCCTCGGGTGGCTCCAGCGACCAGGGCGATGCGTCCTTCGAGTGGCTTCATGGCTGGCACTCCTCCAGGCCCACGGGCGACCGTGGACCGCCGTGGGTTCGTGTTCGCAGCCTGGCGCGGGAATCATGACACCTCCTGTCATGATTCCCCGCGTAGACTTCGCTTCGGAACCTGCCCATGCGCGCCGACCGACTCGTCAGTTTGACACTGCTTCTCCAGACGCGCCCGAAGTTGACGGCGGGCGAGCTGGCACGGGAGCTCCAGGTCTCCGAACGGACCATCCACCGGGACCTGGACGCGCTCTCCGGCGCGGGCGTGCCCGTGTACGCCACCCGAGGCGCCGCGGGAGGCGTGGCGTTGATGGAAGGCTGGCGCACGCAACTCACGGGCTTCACGCGAACGGAGCTGCACGCCCTTGCGGCCGTGGCGGCGCCGGGAGCCCTGGATGACCTGGGGCTGACGTCGGCGCTGCGCTCGGGGCTGGTGAAGCTGGCGGCCTCCCTGCCCGCGCTCCAGCAGCCCGCGCTGGAGTACGCGCGTCAGCGGCTTCACGTGGATGCATCCTCGTGGTTTCCGGAGCGCGAGGCCGTGCCGCACCTGGCGACGCTGCGTGACGCCGTCTGGCAGGACCGCCGCGTGTCCCTGACGTACCGGGACTTCGAGGGCAAGCCGAGCCGCAAGGTGGTGGACCCGTACGCGCTCGTCATCAAGGCGGACCGTTGGTACCTCGTCGCGCGCACGGGCGCGGAGGAACCGCGTGTGTATCGAAGCGCGCGCGTGGAAGGCGCACGGATGCGCCCGGAGACCTTCGTCCGGCCGGCGCGCTTCGACCTGCCGGCGTTCTGGAAGGCGTGGTGCTCGCGCTTCGCGGAGAAGCGCGCGCAGTACGAAGTCACGCTGCGCTTGACCCCGGAGGCGCTGCGGAAGATTCGGCCGCGCGCGGATGGTGTACGGCTGGTCGCCGCGCCGCTCGCGGCGGATGGCAGCAAGACGGTGGTCGTGGACTTCGAGCGCGAAGCGATTGCCTTCGGGCAGCTCTGCGACGTCGGAACTGGCTTCGAGGTGCTCGCTCCGGAAGCACTGCGCACGAGGTTCCTGACGCTGGCGACGGGCATCCTCGCCGCGCATGGAGGCGACACACCGCCGAGTGCGGCCGCGTGATACACCCACGCACGCGAACAGCGCCCATCGAACTCCTGATTGCGCCGCCGAGAGCGAAGGGCTCCCGGAACCTGTCAACGCAAGCAAGACAGCGAGATTCCCACGAAGCCGCCAGCAAGGAAGCGCGCCAGTCCTCACACGACGTCATGTTGGTCTATACCCCGCGCAGCCCCAACGCCCTCCACAGCCATTGGAACCCAGCCATGCCGGCTGGACGCCCCACCAACGAACTGCGTGTCCTTCGAATGCCATATGAAACTGACTCCAAGCGCCCTCGTCAATATCTCCGCCGGGAGCTGAACGTCTCACCAATCTCCTACAATCGCCTTCGCAATGAGCTCAGCACCAAGGGACTCGTCAGCGGCGAGAATTCGAGAAGAAGCACCAGGGTACGGGGCGATCAACCAGCGAGCGAGCGCTTTATGCCTCCCTCTGTGAGTTACTTCGGGACCTTTAGCCCGACGTCCTGCGAGTCATTGCTCGCCCCGGCGCGATGGGTCTTGGAACGCGGGCGCGGCTCATCTCCTGCGAAGTCAAGCGGTGGACCTCCGCATGATCGCTTTCCAGCGTACTTGAGACGGCAGCCCATGCAGGTTTCTGCCACGAATCCTATCTCGTGCTGGAGTGGGCGCATGACATCGCGTTTTCACATGAGTATCTGGACGCCCACGGCAGTCACATTCTTGAGGTCTGCCGCCGCTTCGGCGTGGAACTGCTCGTACTTCATCCTCAGGGGAGGAACGACTGGAGACTGGAGCGTGCACTCCTCGCGAGCGAGGCCCACCCGAATGAACTCTCCTTGCACGTATCCCTCGACTACGTCCTGAGCCGACGCAGCTCAGGCCGTCCGCGGACCAACTGCGCGCCCACGCGAGCGCAACCACACATACTCCTGATGACGAGGATGACGCAGGCGAAGACACTTGAAGCGGTGGGCCCGATTCGTGCGAGTCCGACGGTCGGTTCTACGCCATCAGGGGCGAGAGAATGTCCTTGAGCACAACCGTCTTCTCCAAAGCACTTGGCCCTCGGCCTTCGCCAGCACGAGCTTCCCCATGCCACCGCCTGACGCAGGCTTTCGCGCCACTGGAACTTCCCGCCCCGGTCCAAGTCGTGCTCTCCGCGTTTTAGCCGTAAAATCAACTTCACTTGCCGCCGGTTCCGCCGTGCGCCGAGCAATCAGGCGCTGCCAACGTTGACCCTGACGTGACGTGGTCCGTAGGATTTCGGCACCCCATGCCCCCGAAGGACATTGGTCCCTACCGCGTTCTGGAGACGCTTGGCAGTGGCGGGGCAGGAACCGTTTATCGGGCCCTGGACCGCCGCACCACCGACGAGGTCGCGCTGAAGCTGCTCTCAGCCGGCCCCGCACGGGACGCGCGTGCCTCGCGCAGGCTCGCCCGCGAGTTCGACACACTCGTGGACCTGTCTCACCCCAACGTCGTGAAGGTGTTCGAGTCCGGCGTGCACCAGGGCGTGCCGTACCTGGCCATGGAGCTCATCGAGGGCCTCACCCTCCGCCACTACCTGGACCTGAGCCGCGGTGAGCGGAATCCCCCTCCGGGCAACCACACGCCGCGCAGCCCCTTGTCCATTCTCCGGACCGCGGACGATGACTTCGGCCCCTTGAGCCGGAGCTTCTCCGATTCGATGGATGACTCGGACGACAGCCCGCATGACGGCACCTTCGGACTGGAGGCCTTCGCGGAGGAGCCGCCCAGCGAGGAGTTGGAGAGCTTCTCCTCCGATGCCAGCCCGCACCCGGGCCTCGGCTCGGATGACTCGCTGGAGGGCTTCGACCTGCCGCCGCCCATGCCGCGCGGCCCAGAGCCCGAGGAGGAGCCGGGGCGCGGGGTGCGCGAAGAGGACCTCAACCGGCCCGAGCGCATGGGACGTCTCAAGGACGCCATGCTCCAGATTTGCGAGGCCCTGGCCTACATCCACGGCCACGGACTGGTCCACCGCGACCTCAAGCCGTCCAACATCATGGTGGACGATGACCGGCAGGTGCGGCTGATGGACTTCGGGCTCGCCAAGTTCCTGGCGGACGACGCGGCCATCACCGAGGCCGGCAAGCTGGTGGGCACCTACCGCTACATGGCGCCGGAGCAGATTCTGGGCGAGCCCCTGGATGGACGCTCCGACCTGTACAGCCTGGGGGTCATCCTCTATGAGCTGCTCAGCGGGCGGCCCCCCTTCGACGCGAAGACGCCGCACGAGCTCTGGCGCCAGGTGCTGGAGACGGAGCCGCCCCCCGTGCTGGCGCTGAACCTGCACGGGGACCCGCAGCTCGCGCGCGTCGCCCACCGCCTCATCCGCAAGGAGCCGGACGACCGGTTCCAGACGGCCGAGGAAGTCTACGAGGCCCTGTCCGAGTGAATCCCTCCAAGCTGCACACCCTCACCGTGGACGCCGACAAGGCGGGCCAGCGGGTGGACCTCTTCGTCGGTGACGCGCTGGGCCTCTCCCGCGCGCGGCTCAAGCGCCTCTTCGAGGCGGGCGCGGTCAAGGTCAATGGCCGCCCCGCGAAGAAGGGCCTCACGCTCACCGCCGGGCAGCACATCGCCGTCGAGGTGGAAGAAGAATCACGCGAGGCCGTGCCCGACACGGACTTCCCGCTCATCGTGCTGCACGCGGACGACTCGCTCGTGTTCGTGGACAAGCCCGCGGGCCGGCCCTCCCACCCGCTGCAGTCCGGGGAGACGGGCACGGTGGCCAACGCGCTGGTGGCCCGCTACCCCGAATGCGCCCAGGCCTCCGTGGACGCGCGCGAGGGCGGCCTGTGCCACCGGCTGGACGTGGAGACCTCCGGCGTCGTCCTGGCCGCGCGGACGCGGGAGGCGTGGAACGCCGTGCGCGAGGCCTTTGGCAGCCGCGCCGTGGACAAGCGCTACCTGGCGCTGGTGACGGGGCCGCTGACGGACGAGGGCGATATCGACCTCCCCCTGCGTCATCACCCCCGGCACCCGGACCGCGTGGAGCCCGCGCCCCACGGGGCCGAGGACGCCCGGGAGGCGGTGTCGAAGTTCACCGTGCTGTCGCGCGCGGGTGAGTTCAGCGTGGTGGAGGTGAAGATTCTCACCGGCGTGCTGCACCAGGTGCGCGCGCACCTCGCGGGCATTGGCGCCCCCATCGTCGGTGACACCCTCTACGGCGGACGCGAGGCCCCGGAGCTGGGCCGCTTCTTCCTCCACGCCCGCTCCCTGGGCCTGACGCACCCGCAGACGCGGCGGCCCCTGACGGTCCACAGTCCCCTGCCCTCGGAGCTGCGCGCCGAGCTGGAGCGGCATGGCCTGCCCCTGCCCCACGGAGAGCAACGGGACTGAGGGCTTTCCACGATTCGCCCATCACCTGTTGCCAGGGTCCCAGGTCCAGCTTCCCGCCGCGGTGCCTCGAACCCCAGGTGCTCCGCCAGGCGTCAGAGTGCCCCGCTAAAGTGACTCACACGATGCGAGCCATCATCCACGTGGACATGGATGCCTTCTATGCGTCCGTGGAGCAGCGGGACAACCCAGCGCTGCGGGGCAAGCCGCTCATCGTGGGCGGGCATGCCCAGCGCGGTGTCGTGGTCGCCGCGTCCTACGAGGTGCGCCCCTTCGGGGTGCGCAGCGCCATGCCCATGGCCCGCGCGACGAAGGCCGCGCCCCATGCGCTCGTCGTGAAGCCCCGCTTCGCCGCGTATGCGGAGGCCAGCGAGCAGGTGTTCGCCATCTTCGAACGCTACACGCCGCTCATCGAGCCGTTGTCGCTGGACGAGGCCTTCCTGGACGTGACGGCGTCGGTGGGCCTCTTCGGCACGCCCGCGGACATTGCCCGGCGCATCCGCAAGGAGATTGCCGACGAGCTGGGCCTCCCCGCCTCCGCGGGCGTGGCCACGGTGAAGTTCGTGGCGAAGATTGCCTCCGACCTCGCCAAGCCCAATGGCCAGCGGGAGGTGCGCGCCGAGGAGACGGTGGCCTTCCTCGCGGGCCTGCCGGTGTCGCGCCTGTGGGGCGTGGGGCCGAAGACGGAGGAGGCGCTCCGGCTCGCCGGGCTGAAGACGATTGGCGACGTGGCCCACCGGGAGTTGGACTGGCTGGAGGACAGGCTGGGCTCCAGCGGACGGCACCTGTGGGAGCTGTCCCAGGGCATCGACACGCGCGAGGTGGTGCCGGACCGGGCCGCCAAGAGCGTGGGCGCGGAGGACACCTTCGACGAAGACCTCGTGGGGGTGGACGCGCTCAAGCCACACGTCCACGCCCAGGCCCTGCGCGTGGCGCGGCGGCTGCGGCGGGCGGCGCTGAAGGGCCGCGTGGTGCAGCTCAAGTTGAAGTTCGCGGACTTCACGCTCATCACCCGGCGCACCACGCTGCGCGAGGCCACGGATGACGGGCAGGCGCTCTACCGCGCGGCGCTGGAGCTGCTGGACAAGTCGCACCAGGGAAAGCCGCTGCGGCTCACCGGCGTCAGCGTGCAGTTGGATGAAGAGCCGCCCCAGCTGGGCCTCTTCCCCGCAGCCGCGCCGCGCACCGCGAAGCTGAACGCGGCGCTGGACAAGATTGCCGAGCGGTTCGGCAGCAAGGCCATCACCACCGCGGACATCGCCGGCAGCGAGGCCACCGACAGCGCCGAACACCGCTCCGAGCGCCCGGTGGAAAAAGGCGGTCCCAGGGACTGAGGCCCCGATACGGGCGGGGCCTCACGCCTGTTGGCGGGGCGGCCCCATGCCTGACGGACGCGACCTCGACGCAGGCGTCACCCGGCTCGGAGGACGAGCCGGCGCCCTCACCTCACGGACACGACTTCGGCTCAGGCGTCACCTGGCTCGGAGCTCTCACCGGTCGAGCCGCTCGCCGAGGGGCGACGGCGACGGCGGCGGCGGCGGCGCTTGCGCTGGCCTCCCGCGTCGGACTCCTCGCCGTCCGCGGCGGCGGCGCGAGGCTGCGGCACCTCGCCGGCCTTCCACGCCTCCAGCTGGTCGCGATTCTCTCCCGTGGCCTCCACCGTCATCTCGAACACGGTGAGGGCCTCGCTGAAGAGCGGGTGCCGCTTGAAGGCGGCGCTGCGACGGCGGCGCTCACCGGACAGCGTCCGCTGGGCCAGCAGCAGCATGCGGCAGCGCTCGGCGATGCGGCGCGGCAGCCGCGCGGACTGCACGAAGCCCGCGAGCAAATCTTCCACCACCTGCGACACGGACGGGCGGCCCTCCTGAGACTCCTCGGGCCCCGTCGAGCGGCTGATGGGAATCAGCAACATCGCCAGGAGGATGGCGTCATCCAACGCCTCGCCCGCGGACACGCGCCGGTCCAGCGACTCCGCGAAGGCGTAGAACGTCTTCTCCCCCTCCTTGCCATGCTGCTTGAGGTACGCGTTGACGGGCGGCAGCAGGATTTTGAGCGCGTCCAGCGCGTCCAGCAGCTTCAGCGCGGGCGCGGACACACCGCCGCGGATGAGGCGGAACGTCTCCTCCAGCAGGCGCGCGGGCGCGCAGCGGGGCAAATCCTCCACCGCGCCTTCCATGGCCGCGTACGTCCGCGACTCGATGTCCAGGTCCAGCTTCGCCGCGAAGCGCACGGCGCGCAGGATGCGCACCGGGTCCTCGCGCATGCGCACTTCCGGGTCGCCAATGGTGCGGATGAAGCGCTCGTCCAAATCACGGCGGCCACGGACGTAGTCGATGACCCGCCCTTCGGCCACGTCGTAGAACAGGCCGTTGATGGTGAAGTCACGCCGGCGCGCGTCCTGCTGCGCGGTGCCGAAGACGTTGTCGTGGGTGATGAGCAGGTCCTCACCCTCCCCGTCCTCCTCACTCCCGGTGGCCGCGGGCTCCAGCTCCGTCGGGTTCGCGCGGAAGGTGGAGACCTCGATGATTTTGCCGCCCTTGAAGTAGACGTGCGCCAGCCGGAAGCGCCGGCCAATGAGGCGGCAGTTGCGGAAGATGCTGCGCACCTCGTTCGGCGTCGCGCTGGTGGCGATGTCGAAGTCCTTCGGCTTGCGCCCCAGCAGCAGGTCGCGCACGCAGCCGCCCACCATGTACGCCTGATGACCGTGCTGGTGCAGGCGGAGCACCACCTTGAGCGCGTCCGGGTCCAGCTCGTCGGGGTCGATTTCCGCCGGCTCGCCAGTGGGCCGGACGTGGGGCGCTCGCAGCGCGCGCTCATCGGGCGTCGGCTCCGGCTCGGGCTCCAGGACGATGGGGACTTCCTCGACGTCCTCGCCCCGGGCCTCGGCGGCGTCCTCGGCCTCCGCGGCGGCCAGCGCGGCCTCGGCGCCCAGGACGACGTCGTCCAGGCCCGCCTCGGCCAAGTCTACCTCGTCGTCGTCTTCCTCGTCGTCGTCCTCGTCGTCCTCGGCATCCGCGTCAGCGGGGGCCGGAGGCGGCTCGGGGGAGGGGGCGGCTTGAATCGTGG